>CAYLVH010000005.1:0-41914 GCA_964387095.1 uncultured Oscillospiraceae bacterium | reverse complement strand
CCCGCTCAGACTATCAACCGTTTCTGCTCCTCCGGTCTGCAGGCTATTTCAACTGTTGTCAATGCCATCGCCGCTGGCCAGTACAAGGTCGGTATCGCTGGTGGCTGCGAATACATGACTGGTTGCTTTACTCCCTATGATTTCCAGACCTATGGCGACAAGTGGATCATCGATAACTATCCCGGCGGCTACATGACCATGGGCCAGACTGCTGAGAACGTTGCTAACGACTATGGCTTCACTCGTGAGCAGATGGAAGAAATGGCTCTGGAGTCCCATACCCGCGCCGCTCAGGCTCGCCTGAATGGCAAGCTGAGCAAGTCCATCATTCCCTACACCAAGGAAGATGGCACTGTTGTTGATTATGATGATGGCATCCTGGCTAACATGGACGGCACCCTGAAGACCTCCATGGAGAAGATGGCTAGCATGAAGACCTGCTTCGTCTCGGAAGAGGACGGCGGCAAGGTTACTGCTGCTACTTCCTCTCAGACCACCGATGCTGCTGCTTATGTTATGATCGTGGATTCTGACTATGCGGCAGAGCACGGTATTAAGCCCATCGCAAAGCTGATCGCTTTCCAGGTCGCTGGCTGTGACGCTACCCGTATGGGTATGGGTCCTGTCTATGCAGTGCCTAAGGCTCTGCGTCAGGCTGGCATGACCTCCGTCAAGGATCTGGACGTCATTGAGCTGAACGAGGCATTTGCTTCTCAGGCTATGGGTTGCGTCAAGAACGTTGTCAACGATCCTTGCCTGGACGGCTTCCAGGAGATGTGGGATGCTAAGAAGGTTAATCCCTATGGCGGCGCCATGGCTCTGGGTCATCCCATGGGCGCTACTGGCGCGTTCCTGACCTGCAAGGCTCTGGATTACCTGCGGGATCCTGAGACCGCTGGCAAGTATGCCATGGTCACCATGTGCATCGGCGGCGGCATGGGTGCTGCTGGCATCTATGAGCTATGCGAGTAATTCCTGGATTATAAACGCATAATAACGCATAATAACAATGAGGCCTCCAGACTTTTGTCTGGGGGCCTTTTATGTGCATGAAAAAGCCGCCTGCGTTATGCAGACGGCTTCGCTTGTTGAAATTAAAGATTCAGATAAGATCTTACCAGATCCTGCATCAGTTCGTCCCGATCCAGGTGGCGGATCAGAGATCTTGCGTTGTTGTAATTTGTAATGTAGGTAGGATCTTCCGAGAGGAGGTAGCCCACGATCTGATTAATCGGATTGTAGCCCTTCTCCTGCAGGGCACGGTAGACAATCTGGAGGACTTCCTTGCTATCCATCTCTTTATCCTGAACAATTTCAAAGCGGCGCGTGTATTCAGACATTGGTCTAAGCCTCCATTTCACATCAATTTTTAAAGCTAACGCTTATTGATATTATACTTTATTTTTGTATAAAAGTAAAGAGAAAAATGCCGGAGGCGTGTGCATCCGGCATATCCTTTTTTGCTTAACGCAGGACGGCGTTGAAGTCCTCTTTCAACTGGGCCAGCACCTGCTGAATCTCCTCATCGGCTTCGGCGTCGGTGAGTGTGCGGTTGTTGTGGCGCAGCTTCAAAGAGAAGGCAACGCTCTTATTGCCAGCGGGAATGGGAGCGCCAGTGTAAACATCAAACAGCTGGATTTCCTGAATCAGGCCCTTAGAAGCCTTTTCAATGGAGCCGCGTAGGTCGGCCACGGGAATTCCGGCATCACAGACAATGGCGATGTCTCGAGACACAGCGGGGAATTTGGGGAGGGGTTTGTAAACAGTTAGAATGTTGCGGGCAGCCAAGACGCTATTGAAATCAATCTGGGCCACATACAGCTTCTCATCTGCGTTGTAATTCTCGGCAGTCAGAGGATGCAGCTCTCCCATCACGCCGGCAATCTCACCGTTAATCAGAATGTCGGCGCAACGTCCGGGGTGGAAGGTGGCATCCGTGCGGTTGGCCTGGAAAGCCACGCACTCAATCTTGAAGGAGGCCAGCAGGGTTTCAACGGCGCCCTTAAGCTTGAAGAAGTTCATGCCGTTTCCATAGGCACCCAGAACGATCTTCTGCTTCTCATCGGCCATCGCGGTGCCCTCCTGGGGCAGATAGATGCGGGCCAGCTCAAACAGGCGGACAGCCTTATTGTTATAGTTGTAGTTGCGAACCATGGCTTCCAGCATGGAGGGAATTGCCGTGGTGCGCATGATAGAGGTGTCCTCGCCCAGGGGATTTAGAATCTTGATGCTATCCCGCAGCTTGGAATCCTGGGGCAGGCGAATCTTGTCATAGTATGAGGGAGAGATGAAGGAGTAGGTCAGGATCTCGGAATAGCCCATGGAGCGGCAGACCTCCGAAACCTGCTTTTCCGCCTTCTGACGGCTGGAGAGACCGCCGCGGGTGGTTTCGCCCCGCATCAACGTGGTGGGCAGATTGTCATAGCCAAAGAAGCGGGCGACCTCCTCAGCAATATCGGAGTAGTGCTCCACGTCAGAGCGCCAGGAGGGGACGACAATGGTGTCGCCGTCCAGGGTAAAGCCCAGGCGCAGAAGGATATCCACCATTTCCTCCTTGGCGATGTCAGTGCCCAGCAGCTTGTTGATCTTCTCAGGCTCCAGGGGGAGGGTCGTGGGGTTTTGATCGGCTGCAATCACGTCGATTATACCTTCCACGACCTCGCCGCAGCCCAGCATTTCAACTAGCTCACAGGCCCGCTGAACACCCAGATAGGTGTTCATGGGATCCAAGCCCTTTTCATAGCGGCCGGAGGCCTCGGTGCGCATACCCAGGGCGGTTGCGGTGCGGCGGATAGAGACACCGTTGAAGTTTGCGGACTCAAAGACAACTGCGGCGGTGTCTCCTACGATCTCGGAGTTGGCTCCCCCCATTACACCAGCCACACACACCGGCTTATTGACGTCACAGATGCACAGCATATTGGTAGTCAGCTTCCGCTCATTTCCGTCCAGGGTCTGGATGCTCTCGCCCTCCCGGGCGCAGCGGATCACCAGTTGGCCGCCCTCCACGCAGGAGAAATCGAAGGCGTGCATAGGCTGACCATATTCCAGCATAACATAGTTGGGGATATCAACGCTATTGTTGATGGGACGGACGCTGGAGGCGCGCAGGCGCTCCCGCATCCACTTGGGGGAGGGGCCGATTTTAACATTCTTGACCATCCGGGCAGTGTAACGGGGGCAGAGCTCGGGCTCCAGAATCTCCACATCCAGATCATCTATGATGGAGGTGCCGTCGGTTCCCTTTACCTGAGGCGTATGCAGCTTGAGGGGCTGCTTGAAGGTGGCGGAAGCCTCCCGGGCCAGGCCGATTACAGACAGACAGTCGGAGCGGTTGGGGGTGATCTCGAACTCCACCACATGGTCGTCCGCGCCAATGATGGGCTTGATATCGTCGCCGGGCCGGATACCCGCTTCATTCAGGATAAAGATGCCGTCCTCGATGCAGTTGGGAAATTCCCGCTGCTGGGCGTGCAGATCGGCCAGCGTGCAGACGATGTTGCTGGCGGTGTTGACAGCCAGCAGATCCCCCTGATGGATGTTAGCGCAGTCAGTGGTCAGAGCTAACAGCTCGCCCCCCAAGGAGACGGTCAGTGCATACTGGCTGTAGCCGGTAGTCTCAATAGACAGGACCTCGGCGGCCAAAACCTTGCCGAAAATCTGATCTCCGGCCTTGATGTCAGGGGAGATAGAGGGCTTTGCCGGATCGATGGGGTGATAGTCACCCAGGATGGCAGCGGCCTTGATGACTGCGTAGGGGAAGTCCCGCTCGTCCAGAGCCAGCTCTTTTAGGGAGCACAGCATGCCGTTGGACTTTTCGCCCCGGAGCTTCCCCTTGGTGATCTTCACGCCCCCAGGCAGATAGCTGTTGTGCTTTGCCACGGGGATCAGGTCGCCCACATGAATATTCCAAGCGCCAGTGCAGATCTGAGTGACCTCCGTCCCCACATCGATTTGGCAGATCCACATATGGTCGGAATTGGGATGGCGGGCCATCTCATTGATACGACCCACCACAACGTTTTTGATCTCTTCCCCCAGGTCGGTGACGGTCTCCACCTTGGAACCGGACATGGTCATAGCGTCGGAAAATGTTTTATCATCCACCTCAGCAACACTGATGTTGGGAACGAACTCATTGAGCCAATTTCTAGAAAGAATCATAGCTTAAAAACCCTCCTCTATGATTAAAACTGGTCCAGGAAACGGATGTCGTTTTCAAAGCAGAGCTTCAGGTTATTGATGCCATAGCGCATCATAGCAAGGCGCTCCACGCCCATGCCGAAGGCCCAGCCGGAGTACACATCCGTGTCGATATTGCAGCCCTGCAAGACCTTGGGATGGATCATACCTGCGCCCAAAACCTCAATCCAGCCCTCGCCCTTGCAGACGGAACAGCCCTTGCCCTTGCAGGCGAAGCACTGGACGTCCACCTCGCAGGAGGGCTCGGTGAAGGGGAAGTGATGGGGGCGGAACCGGGTGATGGATTCCTCCCCGTACAGGCTCTTGATCGCCTCATTCAAGGTGCCCTTCAGGTCGGCCATGGTGACGTCCTTGTCCACAACCATGCCCTCGATCTGATGGAACATGGGGGAGTGGGTGGCATCCGCCTCATCCTTGCGGTAAACACGGCCGGGCGCGATGATCCGGATGGGCGGTTTCTTTGCCTCCATGGTGCGGATCTGCATGGGGGAGGTCTGGCTTCTCAAGAGGACAGCGTCGTTCTTGGGATCCGTATCCCCCTCGGTGACATAGAAGGTGTCCGTCCATTCCCGGCCGGGATGACCCTCCTCGGTGTTGAGGCGGGTGAAGTTATACTCGGCCAGCTCCACCTCGGGGCCGTCCGCAACGGAGAAGCCCATGCCGATAAAGATATCCTTGACTTCGTCCATGACCTCGGTGATGGGATGCTTGTGGCCCAGTTCCACGTTCTCACCGGGAATGGTGACGTCCACGGCCTCTGCGGTCAGACGGGCGTTCATGGCGATCTCGTTTAGCTTCTTTGCCTGCCTGGCCAGTGCGTCGTTCACGGCGCTCTTGACCTCGTTGGCCAACTGGCCCATGGCAGGCCGCTCCTGAGCGCTCAGCTTGCCCATCTGGTTCAGGACCATCTTAAGTTCGCCCTTCTTGCCCAGATAGCGGACGCGCAGAGCCTCCAATTCGGATGCCAGCTCAGCGGATTCGATGGCTTTCAGCGCCTCAAGTCTGATGGTTTCAAGTTTCTGTTTCAATTCTTACACCCCTCAAATTGTGAAAAATAAAAGCCTTTCCTCCCAATTGGGACGAAAGGCAAAACTTCCGTGGTACCACCCACATTTGCATGGAATTCCATGCACACTCAAACCGATAACGGCGGCGGCCGTCCGCGTATTTCCCCGCGGAAGCTCCCAGGCGAACCAAGCAACCCTCCACAGTCTGGCTTTCAGCCGGTGACCAGACCTCTCTGGGTGAAGCAAACATGCTATTTTCCTGTTCATCGCTTTTTTCATAATTACTTATATTTATAACACAATGCGTCGGAAGATGCAAGTTAAAATTTTGTATTATTTTACTTAATTTTACTTCACCTACACAGCTCACACAGCTCATTGACTGTCTTGTGAATTTTCTGTATACTGACATGGAAAGAAAAACGAAAAGAGGAAACTGGATGAAAACTTATCAGGTGCTTTTGTTCGATCTGGATGGGACGCTGACGGACCCTGGAAAGGGGATTACAAATTCTGTGGCCTATGCCCTGGACAAATTTGGAATCACCGTCCTAGACCGCCGCGCGCTATACACCTTCATCGGTCCGCCGCTGCTGGACTCCTTTCAGAAGTATTATGAATTTACGCTGGAACAGGCGGAGGATGCCGTGGCAAAATACCGGGAATATTATCGGGACAGGGGTATATTTGAATGTACCGTCTATGACGGAATCCCGAAGCTGCTTGCGGAGTTGAAGCAGGCGGGAAAGCGCCTAGTTGTAGCCACCTCAAAGCCCGAGGAGTTTGCCATCCGGGTTTTGGAGCACTTTGGGCTTGCCCGATATTTCGACTGTGTTGCCGGGGCTACCATGGATGCCAGCCGGGGGACAAAATCCCAAGTCATTGCTTATGCCCTGGAACGGGAGAAAATTTCTGACACGTCTCAGGTGGTTATGATCGGGGACCGGGAGTATGATATTCTGGGTGCCAAGGCCTTTGGCATGGATGGGATTGGCGTTTCCTTCGGCTATGGCAGCCGGGAAGAGTTGGAGCAGGCCGGTGCCATTGCCGTGGTGGATGACGTGGAAGGGCTTTCCGGGCTGCTCCTGGATGTATGATAAAAATTTGTGCTCAATATTCAATTTCGCCCTCTTTCATGTTATACTAGTAAATGATCCTTAATTGAGGTTAATGATATGAACCAAGAAAAATTGTTATCCCGCTGCCCGGGGCTTGAGTTAAAGGCTCAGGAACCCCTGTCCGCGCATACCACTTTCCGAATCGGCGGTCCCGCCCGATGGATGGCATTCCCGAAGAATCAGGAAGAGCTGGCCGCTGTCCTGCGGCAGTGCGCCGAGGATGGGGAGGTTCCGCTGATCCTGGGCAATGGCAGCAACGTGCTGCCCCCTGACCAGGGCCTTGACCGGATGGTGATCTGCACCAAGAATCTGACCGACATCACGGTAGCAGGCAGCCGCCTCACATTCGGTGCGGGCTGTACCATGGCCAAGGCCGCCCTGGCTGCCTTGCACGCCGGCATGACCGGCATGGAGTTCGCTCACGGGATCCCTGGCACCATCGGCGGCGGTGCGGTGATGAACGCCGGAGCTTATGGCGGAGAGCTGAAGGATATCGTAACAGAGGCCGCCTGTCTAACCATGAATGGCCGGTTGGTCACCAAGGTGGGGGAGGAGTTGGACTTTGGCTACCGCCATTCCTGCTTTGACGGTGGGGGCTATGTGATCCTTTCCATCACCGTGGAGCTATCCCCCGGTGACCCGGCGCAGATCCGGGCCCGCATGGATGAGCTGGCGGCGAAACGCCGGGCCAGCCAGCCCCTGGAATATCCCAGCGCAGGCTCCACTTTTAAGCGCCCAAAGGGCTATTTTGCCGGCCGCCTAATTGAGGATTGCGGCCTGAAAGGGCGTACCGTAGGTGGTGCCCAGGTGTCCGAAAAGCATGCGGGCTTTGTCATCAATCGGGGCGGCGCAACCTGCGGGGATGTGATCGCGCTGACCGATGTCATTAAGGCGGAGGTCAAGAAAAAGTTTGGCGTTTCCCTGGAGCTGGAGGTCAAACTCCTCTAAAAGAAAAAAGAAAGGGAGGGGAATACGGTGTCCTATTCCAGTCAGGTTAAGGACGAAATTTGCAGATCCTGGCCCAAAAAACGAAGTACCTGTCTGACACAGGCATATGGCATTCTCCTGTTTTGCAGCAGCTTTACCCAGAGTGAACTGCGTATTATGACCCAGTCCTCCACCTTTGCTGCCAAGATTCCCGGGCTCTTCAAGAAGGCGTTTGGAACTGGCTTCGACCGCCAGCCGGAACCCGGCCATGAGGGACGATATATCTTTGTCCTGAACGACCCGGCGCAGCTGGCTGTAATTATGGACGCCTGTGGCTATGATTCGAAGTCGTCTCCCGCCCTTCACATTAACTTTGGCTTACTGGAGGATACAGGATCCCGTCTGGCCTTCCTGCGGGGAGCTTTTCTGGCAGGGGGATCCGTGACGGACCCCACCAAAAGCTATCATCTGGAGCTTTCCACCAGCCATTTTTCTGTCACCCGGGAGCTATACAGCCTATTGGAGGAGTGCGGCTTCCGGGGCCGCCTGACCACCCGGAAGGGCAATCATATTGTCTATTTCAAGCAGAGCGAGGAGATCGCTGACCTGCTGACCGCCTTGGGCGCCCCTGTGGCTGGCATGGAGGTCATCAACGCCAAGCTGGATAAGAACGTGGTCAACAAGGCAAACCGCCGTTCCAACTGCGATATGGCCAACGTGGACAAGGTTGTCGCCGCTGCCCAGGGGCAGTTGCTGGCCATCCGCAAAATTGAGGAAGAGATCGGTCTGAACCACCTGCCTCAAAAGCTGAAGGAGGCTGCGGTTCTCCGCCGTGACAACCCGGAGCTGAGTCTTGCCCAACTGGCGGAGATGTGTGACCCGCCAGTGAGCAAATCCGCATTTAATTATCGGTTAAAAAAGCTGATGGAGCTGAGCCGGACAGGAGGATGAACCTATGGAATGGATTTCCACCCATGTAGAGGAACTTGTCGGGGCAATCCTGATCCTGTTCGGTGTGGTATCCGTGTTTTTTCCCCAGGCACTGCTGCCAAAGAAGCGCCTGGAACAGATGAAAAAAATTTATTTTACCGGACAGTTGAATCAACCCCGCCCGAGAAAGGAAAAAGACGACGGGGAGTTTCCCCTTGCGCTGAGCATCTTTCTCCGGGCCACCGGACTGCTGTTTGCCTTGGCGGGAATCACGATTCTGTTGGCCCGCCGTTAAGGCATTAGAAAGAGGAGAAGCCAATGTCTTTCGTTCATTTACATGTTCATACGGAGTTTTCCCTTCTGGACGGTGCCTGCCGGATCAAGGAGCTCGCGAAGCTGGTGAAGGAGTTGGGACAGAACGCTGTGGCTATCACCGACCACGGCGTCATGTACGGCGTCATCGACTTTTATCGCGCCTGTAAAGCGGAGGGGGTCAAGCCCATCATCGGTTGTGAGGTGTATGTGGCTCCCCGCTCCCTCTTTGACCGGGACCGGAACCTGGACGGGGAGGCCCGCCACCTGATCCTCCTCTGCGAGAACGAGACAGGCTATAAAAATCTGTCCTACATGGTCAGCCAGGCTTACCTGACTGGCTTTTATAAACGGCCCCGCATTGACCTGGAGCTGCTCCGGGAGCACAATGAGGGGCTGATCTGCCTGTCCGCCTGCCTGGCAGGTGAGATTCCCCGGCTGTTGCTGAACGGCCAGTATGACCAGGCCAAGGCCCACGCCCTGCAAATGGCGGAGCTCTTTGGCCAGGAGCGTTATTACCTGGAAATCCAGGATCACCATCTAGAAGAGGATCCTGTCGTGCTCCAGGGGCTCTACCGGCTCCATCGGGAGACCGGGATTCCCCTGGCGGCCACCAACGACGCCCACTATCTCCGCAAGGAGGATGCCGAGGTTCAGGATACCCTGATGTGCATTCAGATGGGCAAAACGGTGGATGATCCCAGCCGGATGCGCTTTAAAACGGATGAATTTTATATCAAATCGGAAGCCGAGATGGCCCAGCTGTTCCCGGACTGGCCGGAAGCCCTGGATAACACCCAGAAAATTGCGGACCGCTGTAATGTGGAATTTGAATTTGGCAAATACCACTTGCCGGAATTCAAGTGCCCGGAGGGCTATACGGCGGAGGAATACTTCCGCAAGCTGTGCAATGAGGGCTATGCCCGCCGTTATCCGGATGATCCCCCGGGCTATCGGGAGCAGCTGGACTACGAGATAAATATGATCTCCCGCATGGGCTTCGTGGAGTACTTCCTGATTGTGGCGGACTTCATCGGCTTTGCCAAGGGGAACGGTATCCCGGTGGGCCCGGGCCGTGGTTCGGCGGCGGGCTCCATGGTATCCTACTGCATGGATATCACCGACGTGGATCCCAAGAAATACGCCCTGTACTTCGAACGGTTCCTGAACCCGGAACGGGTTTCCATGCCGGATATTGACATTGACTTCTGCGTCCGAAGAAGGGAAGAAGTCATCGATTATGTGAGGGAGAAATATGGGGCTGACCATGTGGCCCAGATTGTCACCTTCGGCACCCTCCAGGCGAAAAACGCCATTCGGGATGTGGGCCGGGCCTTGGACTTTCCCTACCACGAGGTGGATACCATTGCCAAGCTGGTGCCAAACACCCTGCATATCACCATTCAGGACTCCCTCCAGCTGTCCAAGCAGCTCAAGGATAAATATGACCAGGATGATCGTGTCCGCCGTCTGTTAGATCTGGCCATGAAGCTAGAGGGGATGCCCCGCCACGCCTCCAAGCACGCCGCCGGTGTGGTCATCACCCGCCTGCCGGTGCATGAATATGTGCCATTGGCCAAGAATGACGATTCCGTGGTGACGCAATATATTATGACCACCCTGGAAGAGCTGGGGCTTTTGAAGATGGACTTTTTGGGCCTGCGCAATCTGACCGTTCTAGATGACGCTGAGAAGATGATTCGCCTGAAAAGTCCCGGCTTTTCTGCGGCGGAGGCCCCGGAGGACGACGAAAACATCTTCCAGATGATCACGGCGGGAAGGACCTCCGGCGTATTCCAGATGGAGTCCGCCGGTATGACCGGTGTCTGCGTCTCCTTAAAACCCCAGTCCATTGAGGATTTGACCGCCATTATCGCCCTGTATCGCCCAGGCCCCATGGAATCCATTCCCAAGTTTATCGCCTGCAAGCATGATCCAAAGCTAATTTCTTATCTGCATCCCTCTCTGGAACCCATCCTCTCCGTCACCTATGGCTGTATCGTGTATCAGGAGCAGGTCATTGAGATTTTCCGCAAATTGGGGGGATACTCCATGGGCCAGGCGGATATGGTGCGCCGGGCCATCTCCAAAAAAAAGCAAAAGGAGATCGTGAAGGAGCGGACTACCTTTGTACATGGGGATTCGGAACGGGGAATTCCCGGCGCCATTGCCAATGGGATCCCCGAAAACATTGCAGAGGCCATCTACGATCAGATCTATGACTTTGCAAACTACGCCTTTAACAAGGCCCATGCGGTGTGCTACGCCATTGTGGCCTACCGCACAGCCTATCTGAAATATTATTATCCCGGCGAATATATGGCTGCCCTGTTGACCAGCGTTTTGGAATCCAGTGACAAGGTGGCTGAGTATATTGCCGAATGCCGGGAGCTTGGCCTGAATCTGCTGTCTCCGGATATCAACAAATCCGGCGCGGAGTTTACCGTGGAGGATGGGAGTATCCGCTTCGGCCTGGTGGCCGTCAAGGGAGTGGGCCAGGGCGTTATTCAGGGCATTGTCCGGGAGCGGGAGGCGAACGGCCCCTTCCGCACCTTCCAGGAGTTCTGTGAACGGGCCTATGACTACGATTTGAATCGCCGTGTGGTGGAAAACCTGATCCGCTGCGGGGCATTTGATTCCATGGGCTGCAAGCGTTCCCAGCTGATCCGGGTGTATGGAACCATTTTGGATTCCATTGCGGACAGCCGGAAACGGAATGTGGAAGGACAGTTTGACCTATTCGGCGGCCTGGGCGCCCAGGAGGATACGGCAATTTTGCAAATTCCCATGCCAAACATCCCGGAGTTTACCCGCCAGGAGCTGATGCGGATGGAGAAGGAGACCACCGGACTCTATCTGTCCGGCCATCCCATGGATGAATATCGGGACCTGGTCAAACGCTCGAATGTGGTCGCCATCGGTCCCATGATGGCAGATTTCAACCAGGAAAGCGGCCCGACCCGTTTCCGGGACGGCCAAAAGGTCACTTTGGCAGGTGTAATCACCTCTGCAAAGACCAAAACCACCAAGAGCAACACCCTAATGGCCTACGTCACCCTGGAGGATGACACCGGCGATGTAGAGCTTCTGGTCTTTTCCAGGACTCTGGGGGAGTGCGGTGACCTGCTGAAGGAGGGGACCCCTGTTTTTGTGGACGGCCGCATCTCTGTCAGGGACGACAAAGCGCCTCAGATTATGTGCGACAAGCTCAGAAGCCTGACAGATGGCAACCCCTCCGGACAGGCTGCAAATGACGCCCCGCAGAGCAAGAAGCTTTACCTGAAAATCCCCTCGGAAACAGTTCCTGTGTTTGGAAAAATCTGTAAGCTGTTTGTCATGTTCCCAGGCACCGAGCGGGTTATTCTATACATTGCAGACAGCGGCCGCCGCCTGGGCGGAACCGCTATGCTCCACCCGGCTATGCTGGATCAGCTTCGGGAATGGTTAGGAGATGATGCTGTTGTTGTCAAATAGAAACTGGAATGAAACTCTGAAGAAGCATCGAGAGAAAATTTCCCTGAAGCGGATTGTCAGCATTCTTCTGCACCGGGTTGTCTTGGTTTCCTTGATTCTCCTGGCTCAGATCGCGCTGATTGTCTTGATGATTGTGAGGTTTTCCACCTACTTCTCTTATTTCTATCTGGCCTGCGTGTTGATCAGCCTGGGCGTTTCCGTTTATATTATCTGTAACCGAAGCGTTTCGGCCTATAAAATCGCGTGGCTTGTCCCGATCTTGCTCTTTCCCCTGTTTGGCGGCCTGATGTATCTGTTGCTAGGTGGTCACCGGATTGCCTATCAGCGGGAAAGCCGGTTCAATTCTGTTGACCAAAAGGGCCAGGAACTGCTGAAGAAGGAGCCGGATGCCAGTGCTGAATTGGAGCAGGCGCTGCCGGAGACATCGAAACTCTCGGACTTTATCCGGAATTCCTGCGATTACCCTGTATATGAGGGGACTGCGGATTACTATCGCCTTGGGGATGAGGCATTCCCGGATATTCTGGAGGCATTACACTCTGCTGAGCGGTTTATCTTACTGGAGTATTTCATCATTGCCCCAGGGGAAATGTGGGATGCCATGTTAAAAATCCTGATTGAAAAGGCAGAACAGGGTGTTGAAATTCGCCTGATCTATGATGACTTTGGCTCCATGTTTACGGTGCCGCCCCACTATGGAAAAAAATTACAAAATAAGGGGATCCATTGCGCTGTTTTCAATCCGTATATCCCCATTCTGTCCACCCGGTTGAACAATCGTGATCACAGAAAAATTCTGGTGGTGGATGGGAAAGTCGGCTTTACTGGGGGATACAACCTGGCGGATGAATATATCAACAGAATCGTACGCTTCGGCCATTGGAAGGATTCCGGCCTGCGGCTGACGGGGAAGAGTGTCTGGAGCCTGACAGTTATGTTCCTATCCATGTGGGATGCAATCACCAAGAGTCAGACGGATTTCGAGGAGTTTCGGGCCCTGCTGGAAGCCGCGCTGCCTGAGAAGGCGACCGAATCGGATTCCCAGACGCCGGAAACAAAGGCACCGGGCTTTTTGCAGCCCTATTGTGTCCATCCCATGGACAATGACCATTTGGCGGAAAGCCTCCTGCTGAACATCATTGACCGGGCCAATCGATATGTGTATTTTACAACGCCCTATCTGGTGATTGACGAGTCCGTGTCCTATGCGCTGTGCCGGGTCGCTAAATCCGGCGTTGATGTTCGGATCCTGACCCCCCATATCCCGGATAAGAAGGTGATTTTCGAGCTGACCCGGGCAAATTATATGCCGCTGCTGGAAGCTGGCGTTCGAATTTATGAATACACCCCTGGCTTTATGCATAGTAAGAACGTGGTAGCGGATGATATGTATGCCATCGTGGGCACCATCAATTTGGATTACCGTAGCCTATTCCTGCACTATGAATGTGGCGTACTTCTCCTGGGCAGCGAGACGGTCCTTCGTGTCCGGGAAGATATCCTGGATACTGTCAAGGTCTGCCAGAAAATCGAGAAGGACAGCTTCTATCCAGGCCCCTTAAAGCGCCTGTACCGCGCGCTGCTCCGGGTACTGGCTCCATTGCTGTGAGAAAAATATCTGGTATTTCCTGGGAAAGTATGGTAAACTAAAACTACATTTAATTTCATGATGTACGTTCGGGGAACAGGGGAATCAGGTGAAAATCCTGAGCAGTCTTACCTCTACTGTGAGCGGATGCGTTCCGTGAGCCAGATCGCCTGCCGAATGAGTTTAGCTCTTAGGTGGAGGGTTAGCGTGTTCTTTTTGCGCACTTTTGCCAGAAAGAGCACGCTTTTCTTATATAGGGAGGGAATGCTTTGAAGCTGGAACAGATGATTTCTGTCCAGGGAAGGCAACTGCGCTGCGGCTATACCACCGGCACCTGTGCGGCAGGCGCTGCCCGCTGCGCCGCAGAGGCGCTCCTCTCCGGAAAATTTCCGGCTGTGGTGAGAATCAACACACCTGCCGGCATTCCGGTGGATCTGGAGCCGGAGGAGTGCTGCTTAACCGCCGATGCGGCTTCCTGCGGTATCCGAAAGGATGCCGGCGACGATATCGATGTGACAGACGGCGCCTTGATTGTGGCCACTGTCACTCGGACCTCTGGCGGGATTGAAATCGACGGGGGCCGGGGGATCGGCCGTGTGACACACCCTGGCTTGGACCAGCCGGTGGGGGCTGCTGCCATCAACAGCGTTCCCCGCAAAATGATTGCCGCGGAATTGGAGCAGGTTTTGAAAGAACGGGGAAAGGCCTGCGGCCTGAGAGTCATTATCTCCGCCCCAAGGGGGGAGGAGCTTGCGGAAAAAACCATGAATGCCCGGCTGGGCATCGTGGGAGGCCTCTCTATCCTGGGAACCTCCGGTATTGTGCGCCCCATGAGCCGTCAGGCGCTGGTGGACACCACCCGGGCGGAGATCAGCATGTTGGCTGCCGCCGGAAAGCGGGATCTGTTGCTGGTGCCTGGCAACTTTGGAACGGACTTCTCCCGGGATGTGCTGGGGCTAGATATCACACAGGCGGCAGAGTGCTCCAACTATATCGGTGAGGCGTTGGACTGCTGCTTGGAATTGGATATCCGCTCTGTTATGCTGGTGGGGCATATTGGAAAGTTGTGCAAGCTGGCTGCCGGCGTCTTTGATACCCATTCCAGAACTGCCGATGGCCGGCGTGAGGTGTTTGTCACCCATGCGGCCCTCTGCGGCGGAAGCCGTGAGTTGCTTCAAAAGCTCTACGGGTGCGCTGTGACGGACGAATGCCTTGCCTTGCTGGAGGAAGCCTCCCTGCTTACACCTGTTATGGAACGCATCGGGGCTGCCATTGGAGAAAATTTGCATCGCCGTGGAAAGGGGATTCAGGTGGAAGCGTTATTTTTTTCCAAGGTTTACGGCGTTCTTGGGCAGACGCCGGGAGCCGCTGAGCTGCTTTCCCTACATCGGAAGGAGAAAATGGAATGATTCATTTTGTCGGCGCCGGTCCCGGCGCGCCGGATTTGATTACCTTGCGAGGTGAGCGCCTGCTGCGGGAAGCGGATCAGGTGATTTATGCGGGATCCCTGGTCAATCCGGCGTTGTTGGAAAACTGCAAACCCGGCTGCGTGATTTTGGATTCCGCATCCATGACGATGGAAGAGGTTTTAGCCGCCATGTGTCGGGCCGAGGGGGAAGGAAAGGACACCGTGCGTCTCCATACGGGAGATCCTTCCATTTACGGCGCCATTCGGGAGCAGATGGATGCCCTGGACCGGGACGGCATCGATTATGATGTTACCCCTGGGGTTTCCTCCTTTTGCGGCGCTGCCGCCGCCCTCCAGGCAGAATATACGCTGCCCAATGTGAGCCAGACGGTGATCATCACCCGGACGGAGGGAAGGACACCGGTTCCTGAGCTGGAGCAGCTCCGCCTGCTGGCAAGCCACCACAGCACCATGGTGTTGTTCCTGTCCAGTAGCCTGTTAGAACGGGCGCAAAGGGAGCTGATGGAAGGCGGCTATGATCCAGATACCCCGGCGGCCATTGTCTATAAGGCCACTTGGCCGGAGGAGAAGGTGTTCCGCTGCACGGTCAGTACGCTGGCTGAGACAGCCAAAGTCAGCCAAATAACAAAAACAGCCCTGATCACCATCGGGAATTTCTTAGGGGATGAATACGGCCGCTCCAAGCTCTATGATCCGGGCTTTTCCCACGGCCTCCGGGAGGGAAAGCTATGACGGCGGTGCTGGCATTTACCCGCCGTGGCTGTCAGCTTGGACAGCAGCTGGCGCAGGGGCTGAAGGGTACCCTTTGGGTGCCGGAGCGGTATTGTGCAGAATTCGGCGCGCATTCCTATGACAGCCTGCAAAGCTGGACTGCCAGGTGCTTTCAGCAGGGGGAACCAATGGTGTTTGTCTCTGCCGCTGGGATTGCGGTCCGGGCAATCGCCCCCTTTGTGCGGGATAAGGTTTTAGACCCTCCTGTGGTATCTGTGGACGAGGCCGGGCGTTTTTCGGTTCCGCTGCTGTCCGGCCATGTGGGTGGCGCCAATGAGCTGGCGGTTCGAATCGCGGAATTGACAGGTGGTCAGGCGGTGATCTCCACAGCCACCGATGTGAACGGCGTCTTTGCGGTTGACATTTGGGCTAAGAAAAACAATCTTTGCCTCGTGGAGCGGGCAACCGCAAAGGAAATTTCTGCGGCGCTTTTGGATGGGAAAACAGTGGGATTTCTTAGCGACCTTCCCTGGGAGGGGAGCCTTCCCGGGGGCTTACAGGCGGATGGCGGAGATTTGGGCATTTATATTGGCCCGGACCCCGATTGTTGTCCCTTTGCGCGGACGCTGCACCTGATTCCCCGGGATGTCATGTTGGGCATCGGCTGCAAACAGGGCACAGAGGAGCGCAAGCTGGAGGATTTCGTCACCTCCGTGTTGGAGGAAGCGGGGATCGACTGGCGCACGGTTGCAGGGGTGGCAACCATTGACCTGAAAAAGGACGAACCAGGTCTCTTGCAGTTCTGCAAACGCCGCCGCTGGCCGATGACTTTTTACTCTGCGGAGGAACTGAATCAAGCGGAGGGGGAATTTGCCCCATCTGCCTTTGTCACATCGGTGACTGGGGTGGACAATGTCTGCGAGCGGGCGGCGGTTCTCTCCGGCGGAGCGTTGATTTTGAATAAATGCGCCAAAAATGGTGTGACCATTGCGGCGTCCAGAAAGCCGCTGACCCTTCAATTTTGAGGAGACTGTATGAAGAAACTGTTTATTGTAGGAATCGGTCCCGGCGGCGGCGGGGATCTGACTGGGCGGGCCCATATGGCGCTGGAGGAGAGCAAGATTATCATCGGTTATACGGTCTATGTAGACCTTTTGAAAGCAGCCTACCCGGAAAAGGAATTCCGCACGACGCCCATGCGACAGGAAGTGGAGCGCTGCCAGATGACCTTAGCCCTGGCGGACGAAGGGAACTGCGTGGCTATGGTTTGTTCCGGGGATCCCGGCGTCTATGGCATGGCGGGGCTGTGCTATGAGCTCAGCGAGCATTGGCCGGAGGTGGAGCTGGAAGTGATTCCAGGCGTGACCGCTGCCAACGGGGGAGCTGCTCTTTTAGGCGCACCGCTGATGCACGATTTCGCGGTTATTTCTCTGTCTGACCTGATGACGCCCTGGGAACTGATTGAAAAGCGGCTGCGCTGCGCTGCGCAGGCTGATTTTGTGATCTGCCTCTATAATCCATCCGGCCATAAGCGGCGGGATTATTTAAACCGAGCCTGCCGGATCCTGCTGGAAGAAAAATCCCCTGATACCCCGTGCGGTTATGTTCGGAACATTGGACGGAAGGAGGAGACATCAGGAATCATGTCCCTAGAGCAGCTGAAGGATTTCCAGGCCGACATGTTTACAACCGTTTACATCGGAAACAGCAGCACAAAAGTGATTGGGAACAAGCTGGTAACTCCCCGGGGTTATTTGCAGCGCCAAGGATAAAGATGGAAGTCCTGTTATTTGGCGGTACGCTGGAGGGCCGACTTCTCGCGGAACGCCTTGCCGCCCAGGGGCTCAAGGTCACCTGCTCCGTGGCCACTGAGTATGGCCGAGATCTGATTGAGCCGGTTGACGGCTTAATCATTCGCACCGGCCGATTGAATCAGAGTGGGATGGAGGCCCTGATGGAAAGCGGACTGTACTCCTGCGTGGTGGATGCTACCCACCCCTACGCGGCAACCGCAAGCAGTAATATCAAAGCGGCGGCTGGACAGCTTTCCTTGCCATATTATCGATTGCTGCGTTCTTCTGAGAAGTCGGAGAATGTCCTGTGGGCGACTACAGCGGAAGAAGCGGCCCAAATTTTGGATACTAGGAATGGGACCATCCTCCTGACCACAGGGAGCCAGACTTTGGCTGCGTTTACTGCAATCAAAGACTATCGGGAACGGCTATGGGTCCGGATCCTTCCAAGTATGCAGTCTCTGCAAACCGCCCTTGAATTGGGAGTTCCAGCAAAGCATATTATTTGTATGCAAGGACCCTTCTCCAAGGAGCTTAATACAGCCTTACTGCGCCAGATTAACGCGGGCTATTTGGTGACAAAAGATAGCGGCAAGGCAGGTGGCTTTACAGAGAAAACGGAGGCCGCAGCAGCGGCGGGAGCGAAACTCCTGGTGATCTCACGGCCGTCACAGGAGCAGGGCCAATCTCTGGAAGACCTGTTTCAATTACTATGTCAGGAGGCGGGACGATGAAAACCGTTTATCTGGTGGGGGCTGGCATGGGCAATCCCCAAGCGCTGACCATAGAGGCGGAGCAGGCAATCCGCTCCAGTGAGCTGCTCATAGGAGCAGGCCGATTGCTGGCAGCCTTTGGGGATTTATCTGTGCCAAAGCTGCCTCTGGTGCTGCCGGATCAGATCGCTGCTGCAGTTCAGGAATTTGAAGGAACGCGGATTTCAATCCTGCTCTCCGGAGATCCTGGCTTCTATAGCGGTGCCGCAGGGTTGTATCAGCGATTGACGGAAGAGAAAGTTATTACACTGCCTGGCATTTCTTCAGTCAATTATTTCTGTGCCAAACTGCATGTGCCATGGCAAGATGTGAAATTGGTCTCCTCCCATGGCCGGAATTGCAATGCCGTAGGAGAGGTCCAAACGAACTGTAAAGTGTTTTTCCTTACAGGCGGAAACAGGAGAGCGGAGGACATTTGCCGGGAGCTGTCTGCCGCCGGTTATGGCCGGCTGTCAGCCCACGCCGGTGAGCGCCTCTCCTATCCGGATGAGCGCATTTTGACGGGAACCGTGGAGGAGCTTGCGCGAGAACGCTTTGAGGATTTGGCCGTTCTGCTGATTGAGAATCCTGCGCCAATCCCGGTGGTGCCGATGGCGCCCGGAATTCCGGATCAACGATTTTTGCGCGGCAGAGTTCCCATGACCAAGGAAGCCGTTCGTACCCTGGCCGTTTCCAAGCTTCAACTCCGCCAGGACAGCATTGTATGGGATGTGGGAGCCGGAACCGGCTCTGTCTCTGTTGCCTGTTCACTGGTGGCCAGATTGGGACGGGTCTATGCGGTTGAAAGGAACGCGGAGGCGGTCGCGTTCATTCGAGAAAACAAAGCGGCCTTCGGTGTTTCCAACTTACAGATCGTTGCCGGATCAGCCCCCCAGGTTCTGTCTGATTTGCCGGCGCCTGACTGCGTCTTTGTAGGCGGCTCTTCTGGGGCGATGCGGGCGATTTTGGAACAGGCGATTGCGAAGAATGCCGGGGTTCACATTGCTGTTACGGCTGTCAGCTTAGAAACCTTGACAGATTGCCTATCCTGCTTTCAGGTGTTGAATTTACGAAATATTGACGTCATGCAGGTTACATCAGCCCAGTCCCAAACATATGGCAGCCACCACATCATGAAGGGGCAAAATCCTGTCTGGATTTTATCTGCGGAGGGAAAAAAATGACCCCGAGAATTTTGCTGGGTGCTCCGTCCAGCGGCTGCGGAAAGACCACGGTGTGTTGTGCGATTTTGCAGGCGCTGGTAAACCGCGGCTTGATCCCCATGGCCTGCAAGTCCGGTCCGGATTATATTGATCCCATGTTCCACACTGAAGTAATCGGCACGAAAAGCGCCAATCTCGATCTGTTTCTGTTTTCATCAGAAACGGCCCGGGGCCTTCTCAAGCGGAATGCCCAGGGATGCGACATCACAATCATAGAAGGCGCCATGGGCTACTATGACGGCATTGGATTCAGTTCCAAAGCATCTGCCTGGGATTTGGCCCGCACAACCTACACTTCGGCGATTTTGGTCATAGACGGCCGGGGAAAGGCGGCTTCTGCCGCGGCGGAAATCGCTGGGTTTTTAAATTTCAAGCCCGATAGCCAGATTGCAGGGGTGATTTTCAATCGGACGTCGCCAACGCTTTACCCTCGCATGGCTCAGGCTGTAACTGAAGCCACAGGCCTTCCCATTTTTGGATATCTTCCAAAGCTGCCTGATTGCACCATTGAGAGCCGTCACCTTGGCCTAAAGACTGCCTGTGAAATTCAGGATATTCGCGGGAAAATGCAGCAGCTGGCGGCGGCAGCTGAGCAATGCATCGACCTTGATGGCTTACTTTCCCTGGCAAGGACAGCACCAGAGCTTCCGGATGAGCTACCGCGCCTTGCACCTGTCGCCCATAACCGGCCTGTGGTTGCGATTGCAAAGGATGCCGCATTCTGTTTCTATTATCAGGACTCCCTGGACTTGCTGGAAGAATTAGGTGTAAAGCTAGTCCCCTTTTCACCATTGAAGGAACATATTCTGCCCCCGGGGTGCGCAGGTTTGTATCTGGGCGGTGGCTATCCAGAGTTATACGCAAAAGAGCTTTCAGAGAACACGGAAATGCTTACAGCCATTCGAAGACAAATCCAAGGCGGACTGCCTACCATTGCGGAGTGCGGCGGCTTTCTGTATCTGCAAAGGTCGCTGGAAGATCAAAATGGGGATGTTTGGCCCATGGCCGGCTTGTTTGAGGGCAAAGCCTACCCCACAGAGCGCCTACAGCGGTTTGGATATGCCACCATGTGCGTGAAGAAGGCGGGCCTAATTTTAGCGGAAGGAGATTCCCTGCCCGTCCACGAATTCCATTACTGGGATTGCACAGAATGCGGAACGGATTTTTATACGCAGAAACCCCAGTCAGCACGGGGCTGGGATAATGCCTTTGGAACGGATACGCTCTATGCGGGTTTCCCGCATTTTCACTTTCGCTCTAACCCGGAATGCGGGAAACGCTTTGTAACAGCCTGTGCCAGGTATCAGGAGGAACACCTATGAAGTTGATGGATACAATTGCGGCCATTCAGCCTGCCGATCAGGCGGCTGCGGAGCAAGCCCGGAAAAAATGGGATGCGGTTGGAAAGCCCCTGGGTTCCCTGGGCCTGTTGGAGGATGCTGTGAGCCGTATGGCGGGGATGTTTGGGACGAAGGATTTTTCTTTGAATCAGAAATGCGTGGTGGTTATGTGTGCTGATAATGGCGTTGTGGCCGAGGGGGTCAGCCAGAGCGGCCAGGAGGTCACCGCCATTGTGGCGAGGAATTTGGCCGCCCGGCGTTCCAGTGTCTGTAAAATGGCGAAGATTGCCGGTGCGGAGGTTTATCCCGTCGACATTGGAATTGCAGTCCCCGTTGACCACCCTGGAATCGCCCAATGCTGTGTTCGCCGGGGAACTCGGAATATGGCGGCGGAACCTCCAATGACCCGGGACGAGGCGATGCAGGCCATAGAAGTGGGCATTGATACCGTGGTAAAGCTGACAAAGTCCGGGGTCCGGCTTCTGGCCACAGGTGAAATGGGGATCGGGAACACCACCACCTCCGCCGCGGTGCTCTCTGTGCTGCTGGAACGAAAGCCCGACGAGATTGCCGGAAGAGGAGCGGGGCTGTCCGGCGCAGGCTTGCAGCGAAAGATCCAGGTGATCCGGAACGCCCTGGAACGCTATCACCCAAACAGACGTGACAGCATTGACGTGCTGTATAAAGTTGGAGGACTTGACATCGCCGGGCTGTGCGGCGTTTTCCTGGGCGGGGCACTTTGCAGAGTGCCAGTCCTGATGGACGGTTTGATTTCGGCGGCAGCGGCCCTCCTGGCGGTGAACCTGTGCCCGGCAGTCAAGGATTACCTGCTGGCAAGCCACCTGTCCTCGGAGCCTGCCGCAGGGCCTGCCATGGAGGCTTTGGGGGTGTGCCCGATTTTGCAGGCGGGCATGCGCCTTGGGGAAGGGACCGGCGCGGTTGCGGTTATGCCGATTCTGGACATGGCTATGGCGGTCTACAATGGAGACACCTTCGAAGACATCCATATCGAGGCATATACTCCTCAGATTTAAAGGAGGATTCGTTATGCTGACTCTGGTTTCCGGCGGCGCCGCGTCGGGGAAATCCGAATATGCGGAATCCCTGATTATACGAAATAAAAATCCTCACCGGATATACCTTGCCACCATGGAGGCATGGGATGAAGAGGGGCGCGCCAGAATTGCGCGGCATCAAGCCATGCGCCAAGGGAAGGGATTTCAAACGGTGGAGGCGCCCAGGCGATTGGAACAGGTTTCCCTTCCGGAAAATAGCTGTGTTTTATTGGAATGTCTCTCCAATTTCTGCGCCAATGAATGTTTTGGCCCGGATGGGTTTGCCGGGGCACTGGGTCGTATGTCAGCGGGGATCCAGCACTTGTTGGACCAGTGCTCTGACCTGGTTGTTGTCACCAATGAGCTGTTCTCGGATGGCATTACCTATCCCCGGGAGACGGAGGTATATCTGTCCATTCTTGGGCAGCTAAATCAACAGCTTGCCGCAAAGGCTGACTTTGTTTATGAGGTGGTCTGTGGTATTCCAATCCGTTGGAAGGGGGGCGCACCATGAAAAAGCTGTGGCAACCCTTAACCCTTGCAATGGCAATGTACTCCCGGATTCCCATGCCCCCAGTGGACTGGAAAGAAAGCGCCATGAATTATGTATTCTGTTTTTTTCCTTGCGTTGGATTGATCTGCGGAGGAGGGCTTGTATTGACCCTTTTTGTCTGTAAAGTCATTCACCTTTCGAGCGTTTTGCGCGCAGTGCTCTGCGTGCTTGTCCCCATCGCCATAACCGGCGGAATTCATCTGGACGGTTTCTGCGACACCTGTGACGCGTTGGGCTCCCACAAGGACAAGGGATCAAAGCTTGAAATCTTGAAGGATTCTCATATCGGGGCTTTTGCACTGATCGGCTGTGTTTGTTATCTGCTTCTGTTCACAGCCCTTTGGTATGAAGCGTCCCTTTCCCGCCGCACTGTCATCATCCTTTGCCTAGTTCCGGTGCTGTCCAGGAGCCTTTCCGGCCTGTGCGCTGTGACAATGAAAAACGCGCGAGGCTCTGGGCTGTTGGCCATCTTTACAGATTCCTCCGTGAAGCGTAGCACTTGTGTCGTCCTGGCCATTTGGCTGATGGGAACCGTTGCCGCGATGTTTCTGGCGGACTGGAAGTGCGGCGGCGGAGCCTTGATCGCCAGCGGTCTGACGCTGCTTTATTACCGGCGGCTAGCCAAAAGGGAGTTTGGCGGCATCACCGGGGATCTGGAGGGGTGGTTTTTGCAGCTCTGTGAGCTGTGGGCACTGGGCGGCGTTGTTTTGATTCAAAAGCTGGAGGCAATTTTATGATCTTGATTATCGGCGGAAAGGGCCAGGGAAAATTAAATTATGTGTTGAAAAAAACGGGCCTCTCGGAAACCCAAGTTGCCAGACAATTGCCCTCCAACAAGCCGATTCTTTACGGTTTACAGGAGCTTACCCGGAAGAATCCCACCCTTACTGTATCTGACATTCCAGATTGCATTGTCATCTGTGATGAAATCGGCTGCGGTGTGGTTCCCATTTCGGCAGAGGAGCGCAGCTGGCGGGAGCGCACCGGCCGCCTTTGCTGTGAGCTTGCAGAACGATCTGAGCGGGTGGAGCGGATTTTCTGCGGACTCCCGATGGTTTTAAAGGGAAATACTCCATGGAGCTGATTGTAGTGCGTCATGGCGCGACACGGGGAAATTTGCTCCACCAGTATATCGGCGTGACCGACCAACCATTGGCCCCTGAGGGGGAGGAGATGGCCAAAATGCGCAGGCACATCGCCGCAAAGCCAGATATCCTCTTTTCCAGCCCTTTGCTTCGGTGCAGGCAGACAGCGGAGCTGATTTGGCCCGGCATTCCTGTTCAGCTTGTAAATGGACTGCGGGAGAATGACTTTGGAGAATTTGAGGGGAAGACCTGGGAGGATTTGAAGGACTATCCCGTCTATCGTGCCTGGATCCAAGGCACGGGCGAGTGCCCTAGGGGAGAAACTCGCGCCGCTGCCGCCGCCCGCATACTGGCAGCTGGTGAATATTGCTTGGAAACAGCCATGGCCCAGGGGGCAGATTGCTGTGGGATCGTCACCCATGGCGGCGTTATTATGCAGCTGCTGCAAGCTCATTGCGGAGGAAGTCTGTACGATTGGCAGCCTCCCCTGTGCGGCGGCTGGACCATACAAATAAATGGGGCCGGAAATTGGCTGAAGCCTAGCCCCCTTGGAGAACGCGGATGAACCATTTCATGGCCCTGCTTCTGGGCTTTTTCATGGACTTAATACTGGGGGATCCACACTGGCTTCCCCATCCTGTACAGGGTATGGGTTGGATGATTGCCAAGCTGGAGCCTGTGCTGCGGGGACATTTTCCCAAGACCAGGTGGGGAGAACGAAGAGCCGGAACCATTTTGGTCTTGCTGGTTGCGGGAGTCTCTGTCCTGTTGACGGCAGCCATACTGACTTGCTGCTGGCTGCTTTCTCCAATTCTGTATTTTGTCATAGAAGTACTGATTTGTTATCAGCTGTTGGCCACCAGATCCCTGCGGGTGGAGAGCATGAAGGTGTATCGGGTGCTGGAAGGGGGCACCCTGGAGGATGGCCGGAAGGCCGTCGCGATGATTGTGGGCCGCGATACAGCCAATCTCACCGAGCCAGAGGTGATAGCCGCTGCCGTGGAGACGGTTGCAGAAAATACCTCTGACGGGATTCTGGCCCCGCTGCTCTGGATGGCTGCGTTCGGCCCTCTTGGCGGTATGTTTTATAAGGCTGTCAACACCATGGACTCCATGGTGGGCTATCAGAACGATGAGTTCATAGATTACGGCCGCTGCGCGGCAAAGCTGGACGATGTTTTGAACTGGATTCCCGCTCGGGTGTCCGGATTTTTCATGTGCCTGGGGGCATTTTTCGGATTTCGAGGCGGGAAAGCCTTCCGCGTTTTTTTTCGGGATCGGAAAAATCACAAGTCGCCAAACTCCGCCCATACGGAGGCGGCCTGCGCTGGCGCCTTGGGCCTTCAGCTAGGCGGCGCCCACTATTATTTTGGGAAACTGGTGGAAAAGCCCACCATTGGCGATCCTCTTCGACCAATCCAGCGGGAGGATATTAAGAGGGCCAACAAACTGACACTGATTACCGGAATTCTGGCTTTGCTTGTCTTTGATGTGTTCCCGCTGGCTTTGATTCTCTATCTTTTCTGAGGTTTTGATTCTATGCAGAATACCCACGGCGGCGATCTTCATGCCGCAAAAATGGAATATCAAGGGAAGATTTTAGATTTTTCCGTCAATCTCAACCCGTTGGGCCCGCCAAACTCGGTTTTACGTGCCGCTGAGAAGGCGGTCTCTTGCGCCGGGCAGTATCCGGATCCGGAATGCCGTGCCCTTCGGAGGGCGATTTCCCGCAGGGATGGGGTCCCCGCTGATTGGATTTTTTGCGGAAACGGTGCCTCAGAGCTGATTTTTCGCCTGGCCTTGGCCCTGAAGCCCCGGAAAGCCCTGATGACCGCGCCGGCCTTTTCAGAATATGAGGCTGCTTTGCGGGAGGTGGGGTGCGATTGCTCTTTTTATCCGCTGAGGGTGGAGCATCAGTTTGATCTACAGGAGGATTTCCTGGACTGGATTGTCCCCGGCGTTGAGCTGGTTCTGCTTTGTAACCCCAACAACCCCACCGGCCGCATGATTTCCAGGGAAATTCTCCAGGCTGTTATGGATAGATGCCGGAAGCTGGGAGCTGTGCTGGCAATTGACGAGTGCTTTTTGGAACTGTCAGAGGAACCTGGAAATACACCATCCCTCGATCTTCCCAATATGATCTTGCTGCGGGCCTTCACTAAGAGCTATGCCATTCCTGCCCTGCGGTTGGGCTACTGTCTCTGCGGAAATCCGGTGCTGCTGGCAAAGCTCAGGAAAAGCGGCCCCTGCTGGAACGTGTCCCTGCCAGCTCAAGCGGCGGGGATCGCCTGCTGCCAGCTGCCAGAGTGGCCGGAGCAGGGGAGAGCGCTCTTGCAGCCGTGCCGGGAAAGGTTGAAACAATCCCTGTCTGCCTTGGGTTTCCGGGTCATTCCGGGACAGGCGAATTATCTGCTCTTTCAGGCTCCTGGCATCAATGACTTACAGGAGCGGCTGTTACAGAGCGGAATCCTGATTCGTGCCTGCGGAAATTATCGGAGATTGGACGATGAATGGTATCGGGTGGCTGTCTGGCGGGAGAAGGAGAATCGCCGCCTGATTGCCGCGCTGGGAAAGGTGACAGGAGGAAATCAATGTCAAAGGTAGTTATGGTGCAGGGCACCACATCCAACGCGGGAAAGAGCTTCCTGACCGCCGCGTTTTGCCGGATTTTTCGTCAGGACGGCTATACCGTTGCCCCCTTTAAATCTCAGAATATGGCGTTAAACTCCTACATCACTCAAGAGGGCCTGGAAATGGGCCGGGCCCAGGCCATGCAGGCGGAGGCTGCGGGAGTTGCTCCCTCTGTGCGGATGAATCCGATCCTGCTCAAGCCCACCAACGATACCGGCTCTCAGGTCATTGTAAATGGCGTCCCCAAAGGGAATATGTCTGCCCGGGATTACTTCAAATGGAAGAAAACCCTGATCCCGGTTATATTAGAGGCCTATCGCGGCCTTGCCCGGGAATCAGATATCATCGTCATAGAAGGAGCTGGCAGCCCGGCAGAAATCAATTTGAAGCAGGATGATATCGTGAATATGGGCCTTGCCAAGCTGGTGGACGCGCCGGTGATTCTCTGCGCGGACATCGACCGGGGCGGCGTCTTTGCCTCCCTCTATGGTACGGTGGCCCTGTTGGAGCCGGAGGAGCAGGCCCGTATCAAGGGCCTGGTGATCAACAATTTCCGTGGGGATAAGACCATTCTGGACCCCGGAATCGAGATGCTGGAACAGCTGACGGGAAAGCCTGTAGTGGGGGTAATCCCCCATATCCAGGTGGACTTGGATGATGAAGACTCCCTATCCAACCGCCTTTCCCACCGTGAGAAGCCTGCCTTGGCGGATATTGCCGTAATTCGTCTGCCGCGCATCTCCAATTTCACCGATTTCAACTCCCTGGAGCGCATGGAGGAGGTGTCCCTCCGCTACGTCCATTCCCCCGGGGAGCTGGGGACTCCGGATGCAGTGATTCTCCCGGGGACAAAGAACACCATTCAAGACCTGCTCTGGCTGCGTCAGTGTGGGCTGGAAGCGGAAATCCTCAAATACGCCAGAAATGGCGGCGCCCTGATAGGCATCTGCGGCGGCTATCAGATGCTGGGCGCCGAGGTTTCCGACCCGGACGGCGTGGAAGCCGGTGGCACCATCCAGGGGATGGGGGTTTTACCGGGGGTGACGGTGTTCTCAGGGGAAAAGGCCCGCACCCGGATATGCGGTACAGTCACCGGTGGCCAAGGTATCTTTACCGCCATGGAGGGAGCCAGGTTCGAAGGCTATGAAATCCACATGGGCCGGACCGAGTCAGATGCCAATTTTGCCATGCTGGTGGATCAAACCGGAGAGAGTAAACCGGACGGCGGTGCATTGGGCAATATCTGGGGCAGCTACGTCCACGGTATTTTTGACAGGGGCTCCTTTGCCAGCCGGTTTGTCTCCTGCCTGCTCCAGGCCAAGGGCCTGTCAGAGGCCGCCGAGACGATGGACTGGAAGGATTACAAGGAAATCCAATATGATCTGCTGGCTGACCAGGTGCGTCAGGCCTTGGATATGGAAGCGGTCTATGGGATTTTGGAGGGTCGAGAATGAAGATCAAACTGGAAAAAGCCGCTCCTATGGAGATAGAAGCCCGGAGCATGGAGATCATTACCGCCGAGTTGGGAGACAAACCCATTTCGGAGGAAAACCTCCCGGTGGTGTTCCGCTGCATCCACACCACGGCGGACTTTGACTATGCGGACAATCTTTGCTTCTCGGAGAACGCGGTAAAGTTAGGCGTGGAAGCCCTGCGGAATGGCGCTGATATTGTCACGGATACCACCATGGTTCTGTCCGGGATCAACAAAGGGGTCTTGTCCAGGTTCGGCGGGCAGGTATATAATTTCATCGGGGATCCCTCCGTAGCGGCGGAGGCCAAGCGGCGGGGGGTGACCCGCTCTGCGGTGAGCATGGAGCGGGCAGCGGCCCTGGGAGAACGCCTGATCTATGCCATTGGAAATGCGCCCACCGCCCTTGTCAGCTTATATCAGCTCTGGTGGGAGGGCCGGCTGCCTAAACCCGCGCTGATTATCGGTGTTCCAGTGGGCTTTGTCAATGTTGTGGAGTCCAAGGAACTGATTATGCAGACCGATTGCCCCTACATTGTGGCCAAGGGCAGAAAGGGCGGAAGTAATGTGGCCGCCGCCATTTGTAACGCCCTGCTATATATCGCATCTGAAAATATCCGGGAGTGAGAAAATGAAACAAGCAATTCTAGTGGTGTCCTTTGGCACCAGCTATCACGATACCTTGGAAAAAACAATTTTGGCCACGGAACATGCCATTGCAAGGGCATTTCCCAGCTGGGAGGTCCGCCGTGCCTTTACCAGCGGCATGATTCTCCGTAAGCTGAAGGAGCGGGACGGGATCTCCATCGACAACGTGACCGAAGCATTAAACCGCCTTTTTCAGGAGAATTTTACCCGCGTGGTGGTACAGCCCACCCATGTGATGCACGGCGAGGAATATGAGAAGCTCACCAGGATGGTGAACCCCTGGCGGGAACAGCTGCAAATTTCCATTGGCATGCCGCTGCTCCACTGTATGTCAGACTATGCGGGTGCGGCGGAGGCCATGCTGAGCTGGCTGCCTGGCCCCGGGAAGGAGGAAGCCCTGGTGCTCATGGGCCACGGAACAGAGCATTTTGCGAATTCCTGCTATGCACAGATGGAATATGTTCTGCGCACCCGGAATGACCGCGTCTTTGTAGGCACGGTGGAGGGCTATCCTGAGCTGTCCGATATTCTGATTCGGCTAAAAAAGCGTCCTGAGATTCGCCGTGTCATTTTAAGCCCCTTTATGCTGGTAGCAGGGGACCATGTCCGGAATGATATGATTGGAAATACGGATTCTTGGAAAAACCGCCTGGAAGGGCAAAGCTATCAGGTCAGTTGCATTCTGCGGGGGCTAGGGGAGTGCCCTGGGATTCAAGGCCTGTTTGTGGCGCACTGCCGGGATGCCATCAAAAAGCTGGATTCCCGCCGGGGCACCCTGTACGGGGTAGGGGTTGGACCAGGAGATCCGGAACTTCTGACCCTAAAAGCAGTTCGCGTCTTGCGGGATTCCGATGTGATTGCCGTACCGGATGCGGGAAAGGACAATCATGTCGCCTTAAATATTGTCCGGGATTATATCAAGGGGAAGGAACTGCAATATTTCTCCACCCCCATGGTACGGGAGCGAGCCGTCCTGGAACAGGCCCACTCCGCCTGTGGGGATCGGATCTGCGAGCTTCTAGAGCAGGGAAAGCAGGTCGCCTTTATCACCCTGGGTGATCCCGCCATCTATTCAACATACATTTATATCTATAGGAAGGTCATGGCGCGGGGATACGCGGCGGAGATCATTCCCGGCGTGCCCTCCTTTTGCGCTGCCGCCGCAAAGCTCAATCAGCCCCTCTGCGAAGGTTCCCAGCCGCTGATGATTCTTCCCCCCTCCCGGGGCAAAAAGCCCGGACTGATCAACAAGGTTTATATGAAGGCGGGGAAGTCAATTATGGACCTGCAAGCGGAGCTGAGGGCCAATGGAACGCTGGACAACGCCTCCCTAGTGGAGAACTGCGGCCTGCCTGGCGAGCGGATCCTGCCTCGTTTTGCAGATCTAGATGAGCCTACGGGATATTTCTCCCTGGTCATTACAAAGGAGGAACAACCATGAGCCTTGGGATGTCCTCCCTGGATTTCCACCGCGCCTCCCTGGATCAGCGGGTAAAGCTGGCCTTCTCCAAGGATAAAGCAACGGAACTGCTCAAAAAGCTAATAGAGCTTCCGAATGTAGAGGGGGCGGTGATCCTGTCCACCTGCAACCGCACGGAGGTCTATCTCTCCGGTGATTGCGCAACGCCCTGGAAGCTACTCTGCCAGGCGGCGGAGGTGGATCCTGCGGATTTAGAACCGGCGTTCCTCACTGCCACCGGAGAGGATGCCGCCCGCCATCTGATAGAGGTGGCCTGCGGCCTGTGTTCTCAAATCCTCTGTGAGGATCAGATTTTATCCCAGGTGCGGACGGCCATGGAGTTGGCCCAGGCGGCCGGGACCACCGATAAGGAGCTGTCGACCCTGTTCCGGATTGCCGTGACCGTGGGGAAACGCGCCCGAACAGAGATTCATTTCAACCGGGAGGCCCCCTCCATGGCTGACCGCTGCGTGGAGCTCCTGAAGGAACATCTGGGCGCCTTAAGTCAGAAGCAAATTCTGGTCATCGGCAATGGGCAGATGGGCCGGCTCGCCGCAGAAACGATTTCCGGGGCTGGAGCAAAGGTCTATGTGACCCTGCGCAGCTATCGCCATGGGGAAAGCGTGGTGCCTTACGGCTGCCATGCCGTTTACTATGAACAAAGATGGAGGATCATTGACGGTGCGGACGCTGTCGTTTCCGCAACTACCAGCCCGCACTTTACCATTACCGCCCCGGAGCTGGAAGCCTGTAAGCAGCGTCCAAAGGTGCTGATTGATTTGGCTGTGCCCCGGGATATTGAACCGGCCTGCTGGGGACTCCAGGGGATTATCTGCTATGATACAGATTCTCTGGGGGCTTCCAGACCGGACAACAGCGGCCAGATTGCGGGGATCCAGGAGATGATTGACCAGCACATGACGGAGTTTCGCCGCTGGAAGAAGCGGCAGCGCAGCGCGGAGCAACTGTATCACTTCCCACTGTTTATTGATCTCTCCGGGAAGCGGGTTGTGCTGGTGGGCGGCGGAAAAATCGCCGCCCGCAGGGTTGGAGCCTTGCGGCTGTTCGGCTGCCATATTGTTGTGATTTCCCCGGAAATTAAATTCCAGGCGGAGGAGATCGAATGGATTCCGCGGGCTTATCAGCCTGGAGATTTGGAAGGGGCGGCTATGGTCATTGCGGCAACGGATGACCGCGCTGTCAACCATCAGGTGGGAACCGCCGCCACAGAACTGGGCATCCCGGTCAGCGTTGCCGATTGTGAAGCGGAATGCACCTTCTTTTTCCCAGCCATCTGCGCTGGAGATCAGGTGATCGCCGGCGTGGTGTCCCACGGAAAGGATCATCACGCAACTGCCCGGGCCGCAAAGGCCATTCGCACGGTTTTGGAGGAGCTGCCATGAAAATTCGAATTGGAAGCCGGGATAGCCGCTTAGCGGTGCTGCAAAGTGAGCTTGTTATGGCGGGGATTCAGGCCGCCTGTCCGGATGCTGAGATGGAGCTGGTTACCCTGAAAACCACCGGGGATTTGATTCTGGACAAAACCCTGGAACAGATTGGGGGAAAGGGGCTGTTTGTGAAAGAGTTGGACCGGGCGCTGCGGGCCAGAGAGGTGGACTTTACGGTGCATTCTCTGAAGGATATGCCCATGGAGACGCCAGATGATTTGCCCATCGCTGCGTATTCCTGCCGGGAGGATCCCAGGGATGTTTTGGTATTGCCCGCCGGCGCGACGGTGCTGGACAAGACAAAACCCATAGGCTGCTCTTCCCGGCGGCGCCAGCTGCAATTAAAAGCCCTTTACCCGGACATGGAAGTGACAGCTGTCCGGGGGAATGTCCAGACCCGCCTGGCAAAGCTGGATTCCGGCCAGTATTCCGCTTTGATTTTGGCAGCGGCTGGGCTGAAGCGGCTGGGCCTGGAGGAGCGAATCAGCCGCTGGTTTTCTCCGGCGGAGATTCTGCCTGCGGCTGGCCAGGGAATCCTGGCGGTTCAAGCCCGCAGGGGGGAGGATGCTTCCTGCCTGCGTGGCGTCCACTCCCAAGAAGCGGCGGCCTGCGCCCTGGCGGAGCGGGCCTTTGTCCGCAAAATGGATGGCGGCTGTACCTCTCCGATTGCCGCCTACGCGGAGTTGAGAGAGGATTACCTGACTTTGACCGGACTGTATGTCAGCCCGGATGAAACTGTGGTTCGCCGGGGGACACTTCGCGGCCCTGCCGCAGAGGCGGAAAGCTTGGGTACGGAATTGGCCCAGAGGCTCAGGGAGGGATTGCCATGCATGGAAAAGTAATTTTAGTGGGTGCCGGTCCCGGAGCCTCCGGCCTGTTGACCCTCCGGGGGTTGGAAGCCATTAAGGAGGCCGATGTGGTGATCTATGACCGCCTGGTCAGCCCGGAAATCCTGCACATGATCCCCAAAGCAGCAAAGCGCATCAACGTAGGGAAACACGCGGGACATCACCCTGTCCCGCAGAATGAGATCAATCAGCTTCTGCTGGATGAAGCCCGAAAGGGCCTCTGTGTGGTCCGGCTGAAGGGGGGAGATCCCTTCCTCTTTGGCCGGGGCGGGGAGGAGCTGGAGCTGCTGGCGCTGCATCAGATTCCCTTCGAAGTGGTTCCGGGGATTACTTCCGCCCTATCTGTGCCCGCTTACGCAGGGATCCCGGTGACCCATCGGGACTGCTGTTCCTCCCTTCATATTATCACCGGGCATGCGAAGTCTGGTGCTTTAAAAATCGACTATGATGCTCTGGTTCGGACCCAGGGGACCCTGATATTTTTGATGGGAGTGGCCGCACTGCCTGATATCTGTGATGGGCTGTTGAGGGCCGGCATGGATCCTGATATGCCTGCTGCGGTGGTTGAACAGGGCACCACCCTAAAGCAACGAAAAGTGGTTGCGAGCCTTTCCACTCTGGCAGGCCGCGCGGCAGCGGAAAACATTCAAAGCCCTGCCATCCTCATTTTTGGCCAGGTATGCCGCTATTCTGGCGATTTTGATTGGTTTGATCAGATGCCCCTGAAGGGCAAACAGATCATTGTCACCCGTCCCGCCGACCGCATTGGCACCATGGTAAGCCGCCTGCGCAAGCTGGGTGCCGCCGTTGTAGAGTATCCCTGCATTCAGACGGTTCCCAGAAATCCCAATCCGAAGTTGGACGATGCAATCTTACATCTGTCAGCTTACCGCTGGCTGGTGTTCACCAGCCCTGCCGGTCCCGGCTGCTTCTTTGACCGCCTGTTTGCCTTGGGAAAGGATATCCGGGCCCTTGGTAATCTCAAGCTTGCCACTGTTGGCCCGAAAACGGCGGAGATGCTGCACAGATACAAGTTGAACGCTGACCTGGTTCCTCAAGTCTATGATACAGAAAACCTGGCGCTCAAACTGGCAGAACAGGCTGATGGGCCGGTGTTCCTGTGCCGGTCATCCATAGGAAGTGCCATTTTGCCGGAAACGCTGGCGAAAAAGGGAATTCCATTTGTGGACATTCCGTGCTATGATACAGTGTATGAGGTCTCTGAGAACAGGGAGGAGGTCCTCGCCCTGCTGACAGAACGAATTTCTGTCACCTTTACCAGCGCTTCAACGGTAACTGGTTTTGTCCGCAGCTTGCCCGAGGGCGCCAACCTGTCCAACGTGGTGGGCTTCTGTATTGGCCGTCGGACCGCTGAAAGGGCGACGGAATACGGTATTTCTGTGGAGATTGCCCAGGAGGCAACCATGGACAGCCTGATTTCTTTAATACTTGAGAAAGCGTGATCTGCATGGAATTGAAAAAACGTCCCAGGAGACTGCGGGCCTGCGATTCTCTCCGTCGCATGGTGCGGGAAACGCGGATGTCGGCAGATAGTCTGATTTATCCACTTTTTGTCAAAGAGGGCACCAATATCAAAGAGGAGATTCCCTCCCTGGATGGGCAATGGCGGTATTCTCCAGACCGGGTTTGTGAGGAAATTGCCCAATGTCTGTCCGCCGGCGTCAGCCAGGTGATGCTTTTTGGCCTGCCGGAACAAAAGGATAGCTGCGGCTCCGAGGCATGGAATCCCAATGGCGTAGTGCAGCAGGCGATTCGCGCCATCAAAGCGGAGTATCCTGATTTTTACATCATTACAGATGTTTGCATGTGTGAATATACCGATCATGGCCATTGCGGCATTCTGTATGGAGACCAGGTGGACAATGACAAGACCCTGGAGGTCCTGGCTAAGACCGCCCTGTCCCACGTTCAGGCTGGCGCCGATATGGTGGCTCCCTCTGACATGATGGATGGCCGCGTTGCCGCCATCCGGGAGATTCTGGATGCCTACGGCTATGAACCCGTCCCCATCATGGCCTATTCTGCGAAGTATGCCTCTGCCTTTTATGGTCCCTTCCGGGAGGCAGCCGGTTCCGCACCTGCCTTTGGCGACCGCAAGGGCTATCAGATGGATCCCCACAACCGCAAGGAGGCGTTGAGAGAGTGTACGCTGGATGAGGCGGAGGGCGCTGATATCCTGATGATCAAGCCTGCCCTCTCCTATTTGGATGTGATCCGGGAGTGCTCCGATGCAACCACGCTGCCCATGGCCGCTTATTCTGTCAGCGGTGAGTACGCTATGATCAAAGCCGCCGCTGCCGCCAGATTGATCGACGAGCACCGGGTTATCTGTGAGACGGCTGTCTCGGTGTTCCGGGCTGGGGCGGATATTTTGATCACCTACTTCGCCAAGGAACTGGCCCAGGCGATTAACAAAGGAGAAATTGGCTGATGACTCGTTCAGAACAACTATTTGCGGCAGCCCAAAAGGTGCTGCCCGGCGGGGTAAATTCTCCGGTCCGCGCCTGCCGTGCCGTCGGCACCTATCCCCGGTTTATCAGCAGGGGACAGGGCAGCCATCTCTTTGATGTGGACGGCAGGGAATATGTGGACTTGGTTTGCTCCTGGGGCCCACTGATTCTGGGCCACTGTCATCCCGCTGTGGAGGAGGCCGTAGTAAAGGCGGTCAAGGATGGGTTGTCCTTTGGCGCTCCCACCGCCATTGAAGTGGATATGGCGGAGCAAATTTGCGCCATGGTGCCCGGCATGGAAATGGTGCGTATGGTAAATTCCGGCACGGAGGCCGTCATGTCCGCCTTGCGCCTGGCGCGCGGCGCCACTGGCCGGGCTAAGATTATCAAATTTGAGGGCTGCTATCATGGACACAGCGACTCCATGCTGGTAAAGGCCGGCTCTGGCGCCATGACCGCAGGCACCCCGGATTCTGCCGGTGTGCCCCCTGATATTGCATGCAATACCTTGACCGCTCAGTATAATGACCTTCCCTCGGTAGAGGCCCTGCTGAATGCCAACCCCGGCCAGGTGGCCGCTGTCATTGTTGAGCCTGTGGCAGCAAATATGGGAGTTGTCCTGCCCCAGCCCGGCTTTCTGGAGGGGCTGCGCCAACTCTGTGACAAGAGCGGTGCACTGTTGATTTTTGACGAAGTGATCACCGGCTTCCGAATGGCCCCTGGCGGCGCACAGTTGTATTTTGGGGTCCAGGCCGATCTCGTCACCTATGGCAAGATCATCGGCGGAGGTATGCCCGTGGGGGCTTACGGAGGGAAGCGCAGCCTAATGGAGCTGGTGGCTCCCGTCGGTCCGGTCTATCAGGCGGGTACGCTGTCCGGGAATCCTGTGGCTATGGCCGCCGGCCTGACGCAGCTAAAGCTGCTGCACCAGAATCCGAAGCTATATGAAACGTTGGCAAAGAACAGCCAAACCTTGGCCCAGGGTCTGCGGGACATCATCGGCAAGAGCGGCATCCCTGCTCAGGTCAATCAGATTGGTTCCCTTTTGACCGTATTTTTCACTGATGTGCCTGTGACCAGCTATGCCCGGTCCCGGGGGTGCGATACAGAGGCCTATGCCCGCTGGTATCGCGGCCTGTTGGCAGACGGAATCTATGCGGCTCCTTCCCAGTTTGAGGCTATGTTCCTCTCTGCGGCACACACCGAAGCTGACATTCAGCAAATCTTAAATGCCGCAGAAAAGGTCCTGCTTTAATTCGGACAACATCATAAAAATTCCCCGCTCTGTTTGGCTAGAAACCAGGCAGAGCGGGGTTTGTTATTACTATATTATTTTTCCTCAGAGGTTCCGTAATCGGCCAGAAGAGAAGTTAAGATGGCATTGTAAATCTCCTCGGCGTGGGCCTTAAAATTCTCAGCCAGCCGCTGGGACTGTTCCTGAGAGTAGCTGAGGAGATCCATGGAAATGACCGCACCCTCATTGTCAGATAGGCTGAGCCGGACAGTGAATTCCTCTCCGCCCCTGGGAAAGATGGTGGCCTTGACCTGGCTGTTCCGGCGCAGGACGGCATTCAGGCTGCCGGTGCTCCGGTCACACTTGACCCGGACGGAGTAGGGGATAGAGCTTTCACATACCTGACAGTTTTTTCGCCCCTTTTGGGTGATGGTATAGCGCCCATTTTCCAGGGTGATATGCTCGCTGTTCACCAAGTCAGCCAACGATTCGGAAAACTGGAAGTAATCCACACCGTCATCACAGAGGACCAGATCTGTCAGCTGGGCCAGATCCACCGGCTCAATCAGATGGTCTAAAATATAAAGGATCAGCAGCTTCAGCTGCAACGAATCCTGAATAAAGCCTCTTGGCATAGGAATTCCTCCAACATACTGTGCTTCTGTTACGTCTATTATACATGAACTTTGATTTGCTGACAAGCAGTTCCGGAAAGAAGTTTCCCGCCGCTTCAGTCACAAATCCGACAAAGAGTCATAGAATGTGCTGAAGGGTGTGTACGCCTAATTTATCATAGGAGGTATGAAATATGCCTGATACGATTTCTCCGAATCCGGTACAGGAGGATGCAAACGTCCAGGATGCCACCTGCATCCATACTAGGAAGATTTATGATTCCTGTCAGAGCAGGGATTGCATTGAGGATTTGCGGGTTTATCCCACGGTTACATCGGCGGAGATTATTGAACGAGCGGTCTCCATCAAAGCTGGCTGCGCAGAATTGCTGTATGTTGCCATAGATGTTCAGCCTGTTGGCTTCAACCGAGGGTTCTTCACCATTGATTTGCGCTACTTCTATAAGATCAGCGCAGACGCTTTTATTGGAGGCCCCAGATCTATGCCCATCACCAGCCTGGCTGTCTTTGACAAACGGTCCATACTGTTTGGCAGTGAAGGGTGTGCCAAGGTGTTTTCCTCGGATAACGACGCGGAATGCCTGGATACTCAGTCCCTGCTGTCTTCTGAAATGCCCATTGCGGTTTTGGAGGCCGTCAATCCGGTGATGCTGTCCGTCAGACTGTCCGAATGCTACGAAAATAATTCCTCTGAATGCGTTGTCACTGATATTCCGTCTGCGGTACGGCAGGTTTTCAGTGAGGATCTGGTCTTTGATACCCCGAAGAGCCGGCGGGTCTATGTGACACTGGGGCAGTTCTCCATCCTCTGGCTGGAGAGGGACGCACAGCTCCTGATCCCGATCTATGACTACTGCATCCCGGATAAGGAATGTGACTGTAAGAACATCGAAGAGAACCCCTGCGAGCTGTTCTCCCAGGTGGATTTCCCTGTGAACGAGTTTTTCCCGCCCACCTCTGCCGGAGAGATTGATCCCATGCGGATTTTCCGCAATGACAACAGCACTGAAAACAGCCAAAACTGAAATCACGCGAAGAGCTTGTCAAAAAACGCAAGGCGTTACCTTCTTCAACAGGCTCAGACGGCAGGGCGTTTGCCCTGCCGTCAGCTTGTTATACCCAGCTCTGTTCAATTTCCGCTTTCTTATCCCGGCTCATAAGCTCGGTAACAATGGAATGGAGGTCCGCGCCCTCGTATAGGATGCGATAAGCGCCATGGGTAATGGGCATTTCCACGCCTGTTTTTCCAGCCATTTCCATGGCAGTGGCTGCCGCATAATATCCCTCCACCACGGCGCCGATCTGCTTGACAGCTTCTTCCACAGGAACACCTTGTCCAATCAGAATGCCGCAGCGGTTGTTGCGGGAGTGCATAGAGGTGCAGGTCACAATGAGATCACCCATACCAGCCAGACCAGCGAAGGTTTCCTTCTTTCCCCCCAGGGCTTCGCCCAGACGAGCGATTTCAGACAATCCCCGGGTCATTAGCATGGCAGCGGTATTATCGCCGAAGCCCATGCCGTGGGCGCAGCCAGCACACAGCGCGATGACATTTTTTAGTGCCGCGCTGATCTCAACGCCGATCACGTCAGGGGAGGAGTAGACGCGAAACCGCTCGTTCATAAAGGCGTCCTGCACCAGTTCGGCGGCCTCTTTGCTGACAGAAGCGGACACGACTGCAGTGGGAATATGGCGGGCCACCTCTTCCGCGTGTGAGGGGCCAGACAGGATCACCACGGGGCAGGAACCCTTCAGTTCCTCCTCAATCACCTGGGACAGGCGCAGAGAGGTGCCCTTCTCCAGGCCCTTGGCAACGGAGACCACGATGGTGCCCGGGTTAATAATTGAGGCCAGATTCTGTGCCGTAGAGCGCACGGCAAAGGAGGGCGTAGCCAGGACCACCATATCCACATTGGCGGCGCAATTTAGATCAGTGGTCAGCTTCAGATCTTCCGGAATATGAACGCCCTTGAGAAGAGGGTTCTCCCGCTGCTCCGTCAAGACGTCATATTCACTCCGGAGGAAGCTCCACATGGTCACGTTATTCCCGTTCTCCAATAGAAGCAGCGCCAATGCCGTACCCCAGCCGCCGCTGCCGATAACTGCTATTTTCATTTTTGTTGATCTCCTTTTTTGTGGAAACTGAATTTATTTTCTGTGCCGTGAATGAGACGGATGATATTGCTTCGGTGGCCCCAAATCAGCAGCAGGCCGCAGAGAATGATGATTGAAATGTCAACAGGATGTGGATATAAGATGGAGGCAGCGATAATAAAGGAAATGCTGGCTGTTATTGATCCAAGGGATACATACCTTGTCAGCAGGACAACCACCAAAAAAAGCCCCCAGCAGATCAATGCCACATGCCAATCGAACATCAGAGTCATGGCGCCACCAGAAAGGACGCCTTTTCCGCCCTTGAAGCCGAACATAACCGGAAAGTCATGGCCGATCATACAGAACATAGCCGACCAGAGCTTGCCAAAGGCCGGAATCTGGTATGGGCCAAAATTTCTCAGCGCAAGTATGCCAATAACCACGGCGATTACGACCTTTAACATATCGGCCAAAATCACCAGGATGGTGGTCTTTCCCCCAAAGACCCGGTAAAAATTGGTCAGGCCGGCGTTTCCACTGCCATACTGGCGGATATCATTGTGCAGGATATATTTTGATACCAGAATGGCACCATTGCAGCAGCCTAGGATATAGGAAGCTGCCGCAACGAGAACCATCTTGACAATCCATAGTCCCATAGATCAGTCCTCCTTGTCACCCTTTTGTCGGATCGTCAGCTTGACCGGTGTGCCTTCTAGGCCAAAGGTTGCGCGGATTTGATTTTCCAGGTATCTCTGATAGGAAAAGTGGAACAGGCGAGCGTCGTTGCAGAACACAACAAAATGGGGAGGACGAACGCCTACCTGGGTTATATAGTAGATTTTCAGCCGGCGGCCCTTGTCCGTAGGGGGCTGAACACGCGCAGTTGCGTCCGCCAGGACATTGTTCAGCATACCAGTGGTAATGCGCATAGTTGCCTGATTATTGACGTAGGTGATAAGCTCGAACAGGCGATTGACCCGCTGACCGGTCAGGGCGGAAATAAAGATGATGGGTGCATAGGTCATATAGGACAAATCCCGGCGGACATTCTCCCGCATTTTGTCCATGGTTTTGCCGTCCTTTTCAATGGTATCCCACTTGTTTACCACGATGATACAGGCTTTACCAGCATCATGGGCCAGCCCGGCGATCTTAGTATCCTGCTCCGTCACGCCGTCCTCAGCGTTGATCATAATCAGACAGACATCACTGCGCTCAATGGCCATGGTGGCGCGAAGCACAGAGAATTTTTCAATCCGGTTGTCCACCTTGGACTTTTTGCGCATCCCTGCGGTATCAATGAAGTTGAACTTGCCGTATTCATTCTCATAATAGGAGTCAATGGCGTCCCGGGTGGTGCCTGCCATGTCACTGACAATGACACGCTGCTGGCCCAAAATCCGATTGACCAGGGAGGATTTGCCCACATTGGGCTTTCCGATAATGGCCACCTGGATCACATCATCGGCAAGTTCCTCCTCTTCTTCAGGGGGGAAATACTTGACACACTCGTCCAGAATTTCACCGGTGCCGTGGCCGTGGACAGCGGAAGTGGGGATGGGATCCCCAAGGCCCAGGTTGTAGAATTCATAGATATCCGGGTCCGTCACACCGGTGGAATCCATCTTATTGACAGCCAACACAATTGGCTTCTTGGACTTTTGCAGCATGGATGCCACCTCGAGATCCGAGGCGGTCATGCCGGTGCGGATATCGCAGACAAAGATAATGACATTGGCGTTCTCAATGGCGATCTGAGCCTGGTTACGCATGAACATCAGGATTTCGCTGTCCGTATTTGGCTCAATGCCGCCTGTGTCAACAATGGTGAAGGATCTGCCGTTCCATTCACAGTCGGCATAAATGCGGTCTCTGGTGACACCGGGGGTGTCCTCAACAATGGACAGCCGCCGACCACAGAGCCGGTTAAATAGCATAGACTTGCCTACATTGGGCCTGCCTACGATTGCTACTATGGGCTTCATAGATTACCTCCATACTTGATCCCGTTACAGAGAGGGATTGTACTGATAATATTCTGTGTTGTCTGGAGCGGCGCGGGACTCCAGCTGTTCACCGGCAAGCTCAAAGACAGTATCACAGAGCTCAAAGCCATCCTGGGCCACGGGAATCACTGGAATTCCCAATTCTCTGCTCACGTCATCCAAGGTTACGTCGTCCAAAAAGACATTTTCGCCGGAGCGGAGCATATTGGCGGGAATCAGTAGCCTTGTCCCCAAATGCTTCCCCTTTAACTGGGCGATCAGGTCTTGACCAGTCACCAGTCCGGCCACGACAATCGTTTCTCCAAAGAACTGGTTCCGAATGGCATAGACAGTACACTCCAGCTCCGAACAGTGTTGCCTGGCCAGGTTCATCAGCTCCTGAATATAGGGAGCTGCGGATACGCCTGTGGCGATGGAGAAGGGATGGGGCGTTGGATAGTCGGTCATCGTTTTCAGACCGCCCATAAACTCTTTCTTGAGGAGGGTGAGCATGCCAACGCCGTTTTCCAGCTGGGTGTATTCTTCGAAGTATTCATCCTGGGGGAGGGGGCGCTGAGCGATTAGGTAGAACTCATCGGAGCACCAAAAGATCCGGGTTCCCAGTTCTTGCCTGCACTGCTCTGCAAAGGCTTCCACCTGAGACAGGACCGCCTCCGCCTGCTCCTTGGTATATGGCTCGAGGGGATAGAGTCCCTGACGGTGCTTGGTAATGCCCACAGGCACAATGGAAACGCTGTTAACGCTGGGATACATAGCAGCCAGGTCCCGCATAGTCTTGTCCAATGCAGGGCCATCATTGATTCCAGGGCAGGAGACAATTTGGCAGTTCATGGTAATGCGGTTCTCCGCAAAGCGTTCCATGATGTCGATTCCGCGCCCGGCATGTTGATTGCCCAGCAGCTTACAGCGCAAATCCCGGTCTGTAGCGTGGACAGACACGTTGATGGGGGAGAGGCGGAGATCGATGATGCGCTGAACTTCGCGCTGTGACAGATTGGTCAGGGTGATATAATTTCCCATGAGGAAAGAGAGCCGTGCATCGTCATCCTTAAAGTAGAGGGAGCTTCGCATGCCATTAGGGGTTTGATCTACAAAGCAAAAAATGCAGTTGTTGGCACAGGAACGGGCGCGATCCATCAGATAGGTTTCAAAGTTGAGGCCAAGATCCTGTCCCTCGTGCTTGATTAAGTGAATGGTATGCGTATGTCCCTCCGCATCCTTTAAGGTCAATTCGAGCTTGGGATCATAGGAGTAAAACTTGTAGTCAAGAACATCAATAATTCGATTGCCATTGATGTGGGTAAGCACTTCCCCTGGCTGAATTCCAGCGCGTTCAGCTGGGCTGTGCCGATCCACAGATTGAATACGTGCGCTCAAGCCCTTTCTCCTCCTACACAGTCAACACTATATCAATTTATTTTATCTAATTTCTTCAGAAATGTAAAGGAGAATTTATACAGTTC
>CAYLVH010000004.1:0-46308 GCA_964387095.1 uncultured Oscillospiraceae bacterium | reverse complement strand
TTTCCTGGGATCTGGTATGATTGTATTGCGCAAAAGAAATGAAAGGTGTAACCGGATATGAGAAATTATCTGAGGGAATTTTTATACGCAATTGTGGCGGGATTCTGCATTGGCTTGGGCGGAACCGCTTTCTGCGCCTGAAGGATACATTTCCCGGGGGCAACGTGGTGGGGCGCTGGTTTTCGCCATTGGCCTGTTTACCATCTGCACCCGGGGCCATAGCCTATTCACTAGCGGGGCCTGTTACATCTTTGATAACAAGCCGGGATACCTGATCTCCCTGGTGGTGATCTGGTTGGGCAACCTGCTGGGCTGTATGTTTCTAGCCGGCCTGGAGAACCTGACCGCCATCTGCGGTGCGGAATCCAGCATTAACGTCACCGCTGAGGTCCTGGAGAAGTGACCCAACCGCAATTCTTTATATAACAGCACCCACCAAAGGAACGCCTCCTTCCGTGGGTGCTGAATCTATCTCTATTTCTCTCCTAATATTTGTCCAGGAAGTGGTGTGTTCCCTCACTGTCCTTCCAGGCAATGATAGTGCCCAGGTTCACATGCTCCATGCTGCGGAAAATGTTTGCCTCCACCTGGGGATTTACCTTTTTCAGCTCCTGGATCAGGTGCTTGATCTCCAGGCGCTTAGAGGTGCTGTTGCCGGTGCCATGGGGGGAGCAGGTTTCCGTGAACTTACAGGCGCACTGGATGAAGTGCAGGTCATTATAGTCCCGCCACCGCTTCACATCCTTCTCCCGGATCAGATACATGGGGCGGATCAGCTCCATGCCGGGGAAATTGGTGGAGTGCAGCTTTGGCATCATCGTCTGCACCTGGCCCCCGTAAAGCATCCCCATCAGGATGGTCTCAATCACATCATCATAGTGGTGGCCCAGGGCGATTTTATTGCAGCCCAGGGCCTGGGCCTCCTTATACAAGTGCCCCCGCCGCATGCGGGCGCACAGGTAACAGGGGGACTTCTCCACATGGAACACAGAACGAAAGATGTCGCTCTCAAACACGCTGATGGGCACGTTTAGGCTCACCGCGTTCTTTTCGATGATCTCCCGGTTCTCTGGACTATAGCCCGGGTCCATCACAAGAAACACCACCTGGAAGGGAAATTTCCGGTGCCGTTTTAGCTCTTGAAACAGCTTGGCCATGAGCATGGAATCCTTACCGCCGGAAATACACACGGCAATCTTATCCCCAGGCTGCACCAAGTCATAGTCCTTAATGGCCTTGACAAATTTGCTCCAGAGCTCCCTATGGAATTTCTTACGGATGGAAAGCTCCGCCCGTTCCGCCCGGTTCTCCTGGGTTAGCTGCTGGCGCATCCAGCCGTAATAGCCCTCGGCCAGGCTGACGGCGGGTACGTCCTGGCCCCGCAGCTCCTGGGCCAGCTGCTGGCTAATATGGCCGCTCTTGCAGCAGAGCACCAGCAGCTTGCCGGGATAAACAGCGCCGCCCTCTTGCCGCAGCCGCTGGGTGGGCACATGGACCGCCCCGGTGATATGGCCGTATTGATAGGCGGACTCGTCCCGGATATCCACCAGCTTGTAGCCACCGGGGTTCAGATGGTTCAGCTCTTCCAGGTTGATTTCAGTTTTATCTTCGTTTACATGTTCCATGGGTGGAAAACTCCTCGTATTCTGCTTGATACACGCCAAAAACTGGCGCAATCTGAAACTGCGCCAGTTTGGATTTTCTTTAGGACAATGGATCAGAACTTGATCCGGGCACAGGTCTCCTCGTCCAGATTCTCGCTGAGGGCGATGATGTGGTCAACCGCGCTGTAATCCAAGCCCTCAATGCCATACTTGGGCATGCCGTCCTTGACCCACTGAAGGATCTGGGAGATATACTTCTTAGCCTGGTTGCGGTTCAGGAAGTCCTTGCAGCGGTCGAAGGTATCCTGGCTGGTCTCAACCTCCATGGCGTGCATCATAAATGGCACCATAACCGCGATGCACTCATTGCGGGTCAGCTTGGTTCTCATACCGCTGTCATTGTGGGCCATACGGTAGTCCATAATGTAGCCTGCCAGCCCAAAGATGTAATCCAAATCGTCAGGATCCAGCGCAGAGGCCACCTCCATTTGATAATAGGCCTGGTCATTATCACCGTTGGTGTTGTAATACTGGTAGACGCGGTAGTGATTGACATCATTGGAAGGATACTCGTTGAGCAGCCGGGTGAGAATCTCATACTGCTTGGTCACTTCTCCGATCTGACGGTAGGCCACGGCCAAGTTGCGCATCAGCATTTCCCGGTGCTTGGGCAGGATCTCCATCAGCTGGGGCGCAATCTGGATAATGATATCATAACGGCCCAAACCGATATAGGCGTTCAAGCAGCTGGCCAGCTGATCAGAGTCAATTTTGCGGCAGTCGGTGGTATAGACGCCGTCCTCCACAGACACCTGAAGCACTTCATTGGCATAGCGCAGGGCTTTGTCTCTGGTCTGATAGCTGTCAGAATACAGGTCGGCCAGATAGCTCTTGAAGTCCAGGCTGTAGGGGAAACGCTGAGCCGCCACCTCAAGGATCAGACTGGTCAGCTGGGGAATATTCTTGCGTCTGAACATGAAGTACAGACTGCGGAAATTCGCCTCAGTCAAGTAGCCTTCGGTCAACCCCATCTTGAGGATATTGCCGATTTTCTGATAATCGGGGTGCTCCTCCGCCAGGGCGTCCCGGAGGGTATAGGTCAAGCGGGTGCCGGAATACTCCATGGACTGCAGAGCTTGTTCAATGCTGGCGCCGATGTCCAGAACCTTCTCCTCCTCATCTTCGGCCAAGCCGCCCTGGGCCAGGCGGGCACGAAGGCGGCTATTCTCCTGCTTCAGTTTCTCCAACTGCTCCGACATGGAGATCATCTGGGCCTGCATATCGGCATCGCCGCCCTCCAGATAGCTGATCATAAAGTCCTCGAAGGGATAAATATCATGGATAATGTTGTCCGGATCCATGGGCTCCTCTTCCCGGTGCTGGATGGCCAGGGTCATTTCCTCCTGGACGCTCTTCAGACGGCTGACCGGACTCTGGCGGTTATAGACAATCACCTTCAAGTTGGAGATATCAAAGGGCATTTTGGTCTCGTTGTCGCAGAGCAAAATGGTTCCACCCTTGACCAGAGCATGGCGAACACCCAACTCATAGGCTACATTCCAATTCAGGCCCGAGACATCTGCCACAACCAGCGCCCCCTCTGCCAGATGGCGCATGATGTTTCTGGTAATGTCTCCGGGCTGACCCAAGTGATCCTCCCGGATGACCTGATAGCCCTGGGCTTCAGCTGGGTTCTTGATCAGCAGCTGGAATACCAGTTCATAATGGTCTTGCAGATCCTGGCTTGTGCTTCCGTAGGGCATGATCGCATAGCAGATCTTCGTACGTTCGCTCATAGTTCCTCCTCCTTAAGCATAACGGGGTGTACCATCTAGCGGTGCACCTGGTTTCTCTCATCTACATATAATATATCAACATTTCTTCGCCTTTTCAACTTTACGCCTAATTTTTCCGCTCCCGATCCCGCTAATTTTTTTGAATCTTTTTCCCGGAACTATTTGCTTTTCCCAAAATCTGTGATAGATTAATAATGTCAGGAGGGCAGTACAGATGATGTACCCCCATAGAAAAGCTGAAAGGAAGTTGGAACGCGATATGAAGGATTCTTTCCTGGACTATGTCCCCTCCCCCATCGACACCAGCAGTGTGGAACTGCCCCAGGAACTGCAGAAGCTGGCTGAGCTTTTAGCCGCCAACACCCATGAGGTGTGGGGCTTGGGCCGCTATCAGGAGGGCTGGCGCTATGGCACACACCGGGACGACAGCCAAAAAGTGACCCCCTGCATGGTTCCCTATGACCAGCTGTCTGAGTCGGAGCGGGAATATGACCGGCGCACCAGCCAGGAGACGCTGAAGCTGATACTAAAGCTTGGCTACCGGATCCTGCCGCCGGAGGAATAAAATACAAGGCGATCCAGTATCGATGAACAATACTGGATCGCTTTTTTATATGTAATATGGATTGATCCTCTATCAACCCTTATGGTCATGCTCGTAATTCTCAGCCAGGGCGGTTGCGATATTGATGGCATGGTCAGAGCACCGCTCCAGGTCCGAGGACATATCGGTGAACACCACACCTCCCATGGAGTTACACTGGGAGTTCATCAGGCGGGAGACATGATTGGAGATGATCTCCTTCTGGAGGTCATCCACATATTCCTCCAGGTCCTCCGCCTGCTGGAGCTGGTCGAAATCCTCTGTGCTGAAAATATGCAGGCAAAGATCCACAGAGCGGACGGCTGCTTCCGCCAGACTGCGCAGCTCCTCCAGCGCCTCAGCGGACAAGGAGGCCTTCTTGGCCCTGATCTGAGCTTCATACTCCACGATGTTCTCCGCATGGTCGCTGATTCGCTCGATATCCGCCACCACCAGGGTCATCTGAGAGATCCGCTTCCGATCCCGGTCAGACATATCCAGTGAGCGCAGCTGCACCAAATGGTCGGTGATCTCGTGGTTTAGGTAGTTGACGGTATCCTCCGTCTCCTCCACCTCCTGGGCCTTGCTGTCGTCCAACGTGAAGAAGGCGTCAATAGACATTTGCAGGTTGTCCCGGGCCAGTTTGCCCATGCGGGAAATCTCCAGGTGGGCCTGCTTGATGGCCACAGCCGGGATCAGATCGTCGCCCTGCGTGATCATATACTGAAGCTTGCGATCCTCCAGCTTTCGGGCTTCCTCTTCCTTGACAGGGATAATTTTCTGGGACAGCCCCACAATCTTCTGGGCGAAAGGAAACTCCACCAGGACAGCAATAAAGGCAAAGATGGTATGGGTGTTTGCCACCTGACGGGCCACATCGTTAGGAGACAGGCTCCGGATCCCCCGGAGGATGATGGGGAAGAGATTGATCAGCACCATCAAAAGGATGGCGCGAAACACGTTGAAGATCAAGTTCAGCATCGCAGTGCGCTTGCCGTTGCGGTTGGTGGTCAAAGAGGCCAGGATATTCGGGAACACGGAGCCGATGGCAGCGCCGATGCACAGGTATACCGTAATATCATAGGTCAGCAGGCCCTGCACGGCAAAGGTCTGGAATATGACCACGGAAGAGGAGGAGCTTTGCAGCAGCGCGGTAAAGGCCACCCCAAAGAGCACCGCCAGAAGGGGATTATTCAGCGTCGTCAGGAAGTTGACAAAACCTACGCTCTCAGACAGGGGGGTAATGGCGGTCTTAATAATGGTAATGCCCAGGAACAGCATGCCGAAGCCCATGATGATGGAGCCGATGTGTTTCACCAGGTTCTGTTTCAAGAACAGGTACATCACGGCGCCCACAAACAGAATCAGCGGCGCATAGGCGCCCAGGTTGAAAGCCGTGATCTGGGCCGTGATGGTGGTGCCGATATTGGCACCCATAATGACGCCAACGGCCTGGGCTAGGGTCATCAGACCGGAGTTGACAAAGCCGATCACCATCATATCTGTGGCCGAGGAGCTTTGGATCAGCACCGTAACACCGATACCCACCAGAACCGCCACAAGCCGGTTGGAAGTCGCGTGCTCCAAAATGGCACGCATTTGATCGCCAGCGGCATTTTTCAATCCGGTGGACATGATCGTCATGCCATATAGGAACAAGCCCACGCCACCTAGAAGGGAAAAGAACTCTAAAACCGTCATAAAAATTCCCCTTTTTTCTCATTTTATAATTTCATTTTCACACAATTAACATGTTAACAAGGCATTGTAAAATCTAACCACATAAAAATGTAAAAAGCATGTAAAATTGATTCTTTCCGATTCGCTGCTTCATAACGGGGAATTTGTCATTTTATGGAATCCGGGAAGGAAACCGTAATCTCCGTTCCCATATTCACCGCGCTTTTCAAAGTCAGCTTTGCGTGATGCTGCTCCGCGATATGCTTGACAATGGACAAGCCCAGGCCGGTGCCTCCGGTGGCTCTGGAATGGCTCTTATCCACCCGATAAAACCGTTCAAACACCCTTCCCTGGTGCTCCTCTGGGATCCCGATGCCGTTGTCCCGGACGGTGATGGTAAGGTGGCCTACTTCGATCTCCACCCAGCCCCCCTTCCGGTTATAGCGGATGGCATTATCCACCAGATTATAGATTAACTCCCAGAGCTTCTGCTCCTCCCCCTCCACAACGCATGAGGAGCCTGTCACGCGTAAGGTCACATTCTGTTTCTCCGCAGAGGCGGAAAGCTGGTCAGCGCACTCCTGGGCCACATCCAACAGCTCCACAGGGTTGGGATCCTCCAAGGACTCCATGCGGTCCAGATTGCTGAGCTCAATGATATCGCTGACCAGCGCCAGCATGCGGTCTGATTCCATACGGATCTTCTCCGCAAAGCGGGGGATATCCTCCGCCCGGGAGATTCCGGTGGCAATCATCTCCGCATAACCGGAGATGGAGGTCAGCGGGGTTTTCAGCTCATGGGTCACATTGGCAGTGAACTCCTGGCGCATAGTCTCCCGTTCCCTGCGCTGGGCTTGTATCTCCTTCACAAAGGGTACAAGCTCGGGATAGACCCTTTTGGGATCCTCCGTCAGGGTGGGATCATCCAGGTCTGCAGGCAGCTTTTCAATGGGCTTGATCAGCTTCCGAGTGATGAACAGCGCAAATACCACAGACAGCGCCACCACCACCAGCATAATGATCAACAGCACTGGATAGGATTGCCGGAAAATATGATACAGGCTGTTTGCCGTGATAGACAGTCGGAGGACGTTTCCATCCCCTAAAAGCAGGGCATAATAATAATCCCGGGTTCCGAAGGTCTCCGACCTCCGGGTTCCCTGGCCGCTGCCGCTGGCCAGCGCCTCCTGAACCTCGGGCCGTTCCGACTGGTTGTCCATCTCCGCGTCTTCGCTGCGGCTGTCATATAAGATCTCCCCGTCAGGGTCAATCAGCGTGATGCGCAGGTCCCCAGTTTCATATGCCGCAAGCTCCGAGGGATCCTCCAGCCTCTCATAAGCCACAGCAATCATTTGGGTCTCTTGCTTCAAGCCATAGACCACCTGATCTTGATAGGATCCGTACAGGACGGCCCCCGTGAGAAACGCAGCGATCACAGCCGTGATTAGCCCCAAGTAAAGCAAGTTGATGGTGATTTTCTCGCTCATACCGATTCACCGACGGTCAGCTTGTACCCCACATTGCGGACGGTACAGATGCTCCCTCCGCTTTTGCCCAGCTTCTGACGCAAGGTCTTGATGTGCATATCCAGCGTCCGGGTGGAACCGTCGTAGTCATAGCCCCACACTTTTTCCATCAGCAGATCCCGGTTCAGTGCCACGTTGGGGTTGCTCAAAAACAGGCGTAACAACTCGTACTCCTTAAAGGTCAGGTCACAACCCTTGCCGCTCACCGTCACCAGCCGCCTGGCGGTGTCCATCTGAATCTCTCCCACCGAGAGAAGCTCGGACTCCGTGGGTTTTGTGGTACGCAGACGGGCCTTGACCCGGCTGACCAACTCCATGATACCAAAGGGCTTTGTGATATAATCATCCGCACCCATATCCAGCCCCCGGACGGTGTCAATTTCTGAGGACTTAGCCGTCACCAGGATGACCTTGATGCCCGCTGTTTTCGGGTCATTCTTCATCCGTTGCATCACAGTCAGGCCACTTTCCCCCGGCAGCATAATATCCAGCAGCACCAGGTCCGGGGGACTCTGATTCAGCGCCTGATAAAAGGGCGTGGTAGTGGAAAAGACCTCGGTCTCAAAACCGCTGTTTTGCAGGGCATAGCTCTCTAACTCGCTGATATCCGCATCATCTTCCAAAATAAAAATCTTCATACTCTTTCCCTCCCAAGATAATATTGTACCAGAACTTTCCTCCTTCGAACAGCATTCGGAAAAATTTTTTCTTATTTACTTTTTTCCCTGAGTTGTTATAATGAATCACAACAGCAAAGAAAGGAACCGCTTATGAGTTGTAATCAATCCTGTAACCGTTGCGGCGGCTGTGGAGGTCATTCCCCCATCCTCTCCCACCGGCAAATTGACTTTTTAAACCGGCTGGCCCAAATTTCCTATATGCCCCTTTGCCAGTTTGTGCTGGTACCCAAGGGCTGCCTGCCTGAGGAGGGCAAGCTGATCCTATCCCCTGTCCTGCTGGAGGGGGAGAATGACACCCTGGAGGAGGTCATGTCCACCGCAAATATGCTGGTGGCTCTGGCCCGGATGCGCATGATTACCCTGGACTTCGGAGTTCCCCTCTCCAATTACACCTATGATGTATATTATCGCTCGAGCCTGTTCCGGGAATTTTCCGCCAACTTCAAGGATCACCCGGATGGGAAGCCTGTTTTGCGCCGGGGAAGTTTGGCAATCACAGGAACGGGACTGGAATCTTTGGAAAACCATCCATGGGATGGGGATTGACAGCATAAATAAAGTCAATACCGGCCAGGATACCGCCTTATCTAACAGGAAAATCAGGATCTATACTATGAACGCAATTCAGGCAATCATGGAACATCGCAGTGTGCGCCGTTTTACAAAAAAGTATACCACGAAGGAACAGCGGGATGTAATGGCCGCCACTACTGCGCTGGGATTGGGCAGCGCAAAAGAAAACAGCGGTTGCCTTCATAACAATCGCTGTTTTCTAAGAAAATCATAGGATGAAGTAGAACATCCTTATTCAGTATAGGTAAATACGATGCGGTTGGAAGTCCAGTAATTCGTAAGATATTCAACTTCCACTGTTACAGCATCTTCCGGGACCTCAAACGCAACCGTTCCCTTCGCCTTATGGCCGGCAGAGATGGTAGCACTCAAGGCATCATCTATGTAGTAGCAGGCATCGCAACTTACTCCATCTGCATAACAGTCAAATTTGTAAACGCTCACATATTCATCATTGTTAGAATCTGCGGCGTTTTCAAACTCAAACTCGCAGTAGATAAAATGGTACCCTTCTTTGGGCTGAATAAACTGGTTATCACTTTCGTAAACACCGCAGCTCAGGTAAGAGATGGTCAGGTTGCCAGCCTCGACAACATCCCCAACGCGGAAAGCATCTGCACTGGCCTCTGTATTCTTCTCTAGCACATAACCGCAGTCTTGCTCCCCATCATACACAAAGGAAATTTTGTCAGAGGTGAAAACATTCGTCGTGTATTCGACCTCAATGTCCTCAGAATCTTCCGGTACGATAAAATAAAGGCAGCCGGTGGTCATGCGGCCTGCCGACAGTGTAGCAGATAGATTCTCATCTCCGCCATAATACATTTTGCAGGAATAACCGTCAGCATAGCATTCAAAGCTGTAGAACGAGATCGAATCATCGCTGGTTTTAGAGGTGTTTTCAAAAGCAAATTTCAGGAAAATGTACTTATAACCATCATCGGGCTGGGAGTATTCATTTTCTTCCACATAGTCGCCACTTGCGATGTAGACAATTTTCATATCGCCATCCTGAAGAATGTCGCCAACATGATACTCTGTCTGGACGGTCTCCTCTGTAGGTATCTCGCTTTCCGTTTCTGCATCTATCTCCGTTTCTGTTGTGGAAGATGGTTCCTGAGACGTTGTATCTCCCACTGTACCAACCTTTTGTGCCTTATTTGTGTCTCTGCCCCCGTTACTTGTTGCAACAGCAAGGACAAAAATAACAATCAGCGCAATTACAATCCATTTTAGCTTGCCTCCCTTGACCCTCTTGTGGCATTGAGGACAAACCTTTGCATCATAAGGAATTTCCGTCTTGCAGTGTTTACAGACTTTGATGGTTGGTTTTTCTTTCTTTGCCATAACACACGCTCTCCTTCTCGAATAATCTGAATGAAGTACTAAAACTTCATATTTATTATAACAGAGGCAAGGGCAATCTTAATCCCCCAAAAACGGTGGTAATGGCAGTCTTATTTTCAAAAAGCAAACCCGGAGGGAAAAACCATCTGGGTTTTGCAGCATATCAAGTGATTTTAGGAGCGGTCAGGACCTTTTAACTCAGCCATTCCCTGCGCCTTCAGCAGTTCATTCACTGTTTCAATCGACTTCTTCTCCTGCTGGATTGCGGAAATCAGAACAGTATCTCTTGGCAGTCGTGCATACAGTGGTGACATTCCGTAGCGCTGGAGCGCCCTTTGTGTTTCATTCAGCGTCAGTTTGCCTGCAATACAGAATTTCAAAATGTAATCTCTCTGCTTCGTCCGCTTTTCCTCTGAGATGAGCTGATACCCAAAGCTCTGCGAAATACCCATACGCAGAAAAACATCCTGCTGCCGAATCCCATGTTCTGCCAACACCTTCCTCATATAGAATGCGAACGGCTTCTCTTGCAGAAAAAGCTCTTCCTTGTTCTCTGATAAATAATTCTGTAAATCTTTAGAAGGGGTTGCCCCCAAAATTTCCAGCAATTCAGTTGTGCTTTTTTTCATATCATTTCTTCCAATCTGTCAAAAATATGCTATAATAAAATTATTCTACTAATAAAATTATTCTACCTGAAATGAGCGTGAAACGATTGACTATTTCAGATACTTTTCTTCATCCTACATACAAGGAACTTGGAGATTTAAATGCGGAACATGGCGTCTATCTGGTTCAGAACCGATTGACAAAAAAAGTCTTTGTCAAAAAAACACTGACCCGCTACAACTATGATGTGCTTTTGTACCTACAAAAACATCCAGTTGCAAATATGCCCCAGATTTTTGAGTTGGTCGAGGACAACGGAACGTTAATCGTCATTGAAGAATATATTACCGGGAGCACGCTGCAAGAGATGCTTGATGAACAGGGCCCTTTTACAGAAGAACAGACCGCTGACTATGCGTTACAGCTTTGTCAAATCCTCTCGCAGCTCCATGGCGCAAGCCCGGCAATCATTCATCGAGATATCAAACCCTCCAATATCATTCTCTCTCCGGACGGAGTGCTGAAGCTCATCGATGAGAATGCGGCAAAACAATATCATTACGAGAAGAAACGGGACACCACTTTGCTGGGAACAACTGGTTATGCCGCCCCGGAGCAATACGGGATTGGAGCATCGGGCGTTCAGGCAGATATTTACTCCGTTGGCGCATTGATGAATGTGCTCCTATGCGCAGAGCTGCCTGCCGTCAGGATTGCAGATGGTAAACTGTCCCAGGTGATCAAAAAGTGCCTTGAAACCAGCCCCTGCGACCGCTATCAATCCGCAGATAAACTGGCAAACGCAATTCATGCTGCTGTATACCCAAATGCTGCGCAAAAATATGACACTACATGGAGAAGATTTCTGCCGCCTGGATTCCGGTCATTGAATATCTTTCATATGCTGCTTTCGGCCTTGGGATACTCTTTTGTGCTCTGGTTGGGGCTTAATATGGAGATCGTAGGTACCATAAATATGGCTGATCTCTGGATGAACCGTATTCTTATAACACTGATGTTTCTGGCGATTGTATTCTTTTCAGGGAACTACCTGAACGTTCAACAGCATTTCCCATTATCCAGAAGCGAAAATCCTGTTATCCGAGTGATCGGCGTTATGATTGCAGATGGAATTCTTTTTGTACTATGTCTCACTGCCATATCAATCATAGACTTGTTCCTTTTCCGCTGAAGAAGATAGTTGCGCTGCTAATTCGGCCCAGATTAAGGCAACACCTCATAAACGCGTGTTTTAGATGACATTTGATCCACTTGCGCAAGAAATGCTTTTTCCTTCGTCAACACCCTGGCTCAACTGGTCGCTGGAGACGAACAGGCTCTTTTGCTGATCCACAGTCTTATTTTACCACATTTGACCTCATTCGCATAGCCTTATTATTTCCTTTTCCTATGGTGGCTGGCAGGCGCTCTTGGCATTCGGTAAAGCATGTCCCGCAAAGGTAATCCTACGATCGTGTCCAGACGTCTGTGCCTTACATGTCAACCATTTCTTGACAATATCACAATAAGATGAATTATAAAAGCATGCACCGCGTGTCAAAAACAGCCGCTCCGAACATGAATCCGGGACGGCTGTTCTTTTGGGGAAACCGGCTTTGGGGCGGGTACGAAATTACAGGGTTGCGCGATGATAGACCTTCTTGCCCTTCTTGATGACCAAGCCATCGCCCTGGAACTGGGCGATTTCAAATTTGGCCTTGTCATCAGTGACCCTCTCATTGTTGATAGAAACGCTGCCGCTGGTCACCAACTGACGGGCTTCCCGGTTGCTCTTGCAGAGGCCGCATTTGACCATCAGGGTCAGCAGGCCGATGGATCCATCCGTAAAGTCCTCTGCGGCCAGCTGGGTGGCGGGCATATCCGCACTGCTGCCGCCCTTGGAAAACAGCGCCTTTGCGGTTTCCTGGGCCTTGTTGGCTTCTTCCTCGCCGTGGACCATCTTGGTCAGCTCGTAGGCCAAAATCGCCTTGGCGGTGTTCAATTGGGCGCCCTCCCAGCTGTCCATCTTGTCGATCTCCTCAATGGGCAGAAAGGTCAGCATACGGATGCACTTGAGCACGTCTGCGTCGTCCACGTTCCGCCAGTACTGGTAGAAGTCATATGGTGAGGTCTTATTGGGATCCAGCCACACGGCATTGCCGGCAGTCTTGCCCATCTTCTTGCCCTGGGAGTCGGTCAGCAGGGTAATGGTCATAGCGTGGGCATCCTTGCCAAGCTTCCGGCGGATCAGCTCCGTGCCTCCCAGCATATTGGACCACTGGTCATCACCGCCGAACTGCATGTTGCAGTCATAGTGCCGGAACAGGTAGTAAAAGTCGTAGGACTGCATGATCATATAGTTGAACTCCAGGAAGCTCAACCCCTTTTCCATGCGCTGCTTGTAGCACTCAGCCCGGAGCATGTTGTTCACCGAGAAGCAGGCGCCCACATCCCGGAGCAGCTCCACATAGTTCAGGTTCAACAACCAATCAGCGTTATTGATCATCAGCGCCTTTCTATTCGAGAAGTCGATGAAGCGCTCCATCTGACGCTTAAAGCACTCCGCGTTGTGATCGATGTCCTCCTTGGTGAGCATCTTCCGCATATCCGTCCGTCCCGAGGGGTCGCCAATCATGGTGGTGCCGCCCCCGATCAGAGCGATGGGCTTGTTGCCTGCCATCTGCAAACGCTTCATCAGGGTCAGGGCCATAAAATGGCCGGCAGTCAGGCTGTCCGCAGTGCAGTCAAAGCCGATATAGAAAGTGGCCTTGCCGCTGTTGATCATTTCTTTGATTTTTTCCTCATTGGTCACCTGGGCAATCAGGTCACGGGCAACCAGTTCTTCATACAGGGTCATTTTCTTTGTTCTCCTTTATTATTAATTTGCTATCGGATTGATCTATCTATATTTCAATGCCTGGATCAGCACGAAAATACATAGAGCTAGAATGAGCACGCCGAAGAGTAGGGACATAGCCTGATTCACCAGGGGATCCTGCTTGGGGTTCTCCGGCGGCGGGAGTAAGGCGGATATTCTCATATTCAGGATGCCAGAAGCGATCAGGAAGATCCCCAACATCGCTCCAGCGGTGACACAGGCGGCCAGGGGCGATATCCCTCCGAACACTCCTGCTAAAATGGCCACCAACAGCCCCGCCATTGCACCGCCTCTCAGCCATTTTTCCCATTTTCGCAGCTTTGCAAGCCGTCTTTCCTCTTCGCTGTCCATTTCTTTCTCCTTGAAAAAAGCCCCCTGTCCCTTGGGACAGAGGGCAAATCTCTTGCTGTACCACCTCTGAATCGCAGCGCCCTCGCGGGAACTGCCTCAGTGAGTCCGTGACTCGCCGCTGTAACGGGCTGCCCGTCCGCGCCTACTGGGTCTCCCGTTGGGGCGGATGCTCAAAGGTGTATTTCACAGGACCCCCTCTCCCCTTTTCACCGGCCAGGGGCTCTCTGCCCAGGGGGATACGCTGTTACTTCTCCTTCTCACTGCATATGCAATATCAGGTTATTACGAATTACTTATTGATGCCAGCGCCGCCGCTATCCTTTAGGAGGACATCGTGTGCGCCGCCCTCCACGATGGAGGTGGCGGAGACCAAGGTCAGCTTGGCCTTCTTCTGAAGCTCAGGAATGGTCAGGGCACCGCAGTTGCACATGGTGGAGCGCACCTTATACAGGGACTCGGTGACATTATCCTTTAGGGAACCTGCATAGGGCACATAGGAGTCAACGCCCTCCACAAAGCTCAGCTTGGCGGAGCCGCCCAGGTCGTAGCGCTGCCAATTGCGGGCACGGGCGGAGCCTTCCCCCCAATACTCCTTCATATAGTTGCCGTTGATGCGAACGATGTTGGTGGGGGACTCATCAAAGCGGGCAAAGTAACGGCCCAGCATCAAAAAATCCGCGCCCATGGCCAGTGCCAGGGTGATATGATAGTCATGGACGATGCCGCCGTCGGAGCAGACGGGGATATAAACGCCAGTCTCCTGATAATAGCGATCACGTTCCTGGCAGACATCGATCAAGGCAGTGGCCTGTCCCCGGCCAATGCCCTTCTGCTCACGGGTGATGCAGATGGAGCCACCGCCAATGCCCACCTTAACAAAGTCCGCTCCGCAGTCAGCCAGGAAGCGGAAGCCCTCGGCATCCACCACGTTGCCGGCGCCCACCTTCACAGAGTCGCCGTAATTCTCCCGGATCCAGGCCAGGGTCCTCTGCTGCCAACAGGAGAAGCCCTCAGAGGAGTCAATGCAGAGCACATCCACGCCCGCCTCCAGCAGGGCGGGTACCCGCTGGGCATAGTCCCGGGTATTGATACCGGCACCCACCACATAGCGCTTCCTAGCATCCAACAGTTCCAGGGGATATTCCTTATGCGCAGCATAATCCTTGCGGAAGACCAGGTAGACCAGCTTACCTGCTTCGTCCACAATGGGCAGAGTGTTGATCTTGTTGTCCCAGATAATATTATTTGCCTCCTTCAGGGAGGTATCCTTGGGGGCCACAACCAACTTGTCCAGCGTAGTCATAAAGGTGGCGATCTTAGTATCTAAGCTCATGCGGGAGATGCGGTAATCCCGGCTTGCCACAATGCCCAACAGCTTTCCATGAGCGGTGCCGTCATCGGTGATGGCCACGGTGGAGTGGCCGGTTTCCTCCTTCAGCGCCAGCACGTCAGCCAGGGTATTTTCAGGGGTCAGGTTGGAGTCAGACTCCACAAAGCCCGCCTTATAGGCCTTGACTTTAGCAACCATGGCAGCCTCCTGCTCAATAGTCTGGGACCCATAGATGAAAGAAACGCCACCCTCGCGGGCCAGGGCAACGGCCAGGGTGTCGTTGGAGACGGACTGCATGATGGCGGAGGTCATGGGGATATTCATAGAAATTGCGGGTTCCTCGCCCTTTTTGAACTTGACCAGGGGGGTCTTCAGACTGACGCGGTCAGGGATGCAGTCTTCACTGGAATAGCCGGGGATCAGCAGGTATTCGCTAAAGGTATGGGACGGTTCGGAATAAATAAATGCCATATCACTCTGCCTCCAATTTCAAGAAATCTCTTTCGCTTTTCCCACAAAAGCGGGTACAAATTTGATTATATCATTATAACCCAAGCTTCCAGAGAATGTCAATCGTCATTCCGCACCCACTTTTGCGATTTTTCCCGCACCAATTTGGGCACCCATTTGAACACGGCCAGGGTGTCAGAGCAGGGTCTGCAACCCCATGAGGTTTGTCATGTAAGTATCCTTTGCAACCTCTATACCATTTCTTCCTTTTATCCACCCTTGCGAATCACCAGCTTGTCCTTGCAGCAGATATCGGTGATATCGCTCTGGGTGGCGGCGGGAATCCTCAGGCTGCCGCCGCAATGGGCACAGACCAGCTCCAGGGATGAATAATGAATCCGGATCCGCCACTTCTGGCTGCCGCACTGACAGGAGATGCCGCCACGACCCGCGATGTCCTTAACCTCCTCCAGAACCTCCCTCATGACCAGATCATTCAGGAAAGCGCCAGGCTCCTTCTCTCCATTCTCCTCCATCTCCCCCTTCTGCTCATCCACCTGATCCATGGCCTCTTCCAGCCGCTTCATGGCGGCAAACACCGGCTGCTCCTCTCCCACATAGCAGCAGTCCAGGCCAGACACTGGACAGGCCATGGAGATGGCCTTCTGATGGAGGAAGGCCTGTTGGGGCACCACAGCGCTGTGCTCCTTTTTGCAGAAGGCGCAGAGCACACTGAGCTTGAACTCGGTTTCATCTGGGTGGATGGTCAGGATGGACTTTCCGCAGGGGCAGACCACCTGAGTCTTGGAGGCACAGAGGGAAAATACCGTCCGCTCCACGATCACCGACTGGCGGCACTGAGGGCAGATATAACCTATGGTTCGGGTTTTCTCCTTCATCTGAAATCCCGTCCTTTCTTTTTGACTTACTGTTTCTATTATACAAATCTCCACCGCATCATGCAAGAAACCGTGCACAGAAAATTCCGTGCACGGTATGGTTTTATCCTGCTGTATCCGCCAATCCGGCCAGCTCTAAAATCGCGTCCACCAACTCCTGCCGGCCGGTCCCCTTCTCCGCAGAGAAGGGGATCAACCGCACGGTTTCGTCCAGCTCCAGGGTATCCCGGATGGTTTTCAGGTTCGGCTCGATCTCGCTCTTTTTCAGCTTGTCCAGCTTGTTGGCAACCACGATCAGGGGCGCGCCCGTGTTTTTGAACCACTCCGCCATAGTGACATCGTTGGCATTGGGCTTGTGGCGGGCGTCTACGATCATAACCCCCACGTCAATGGTTTCAGGGTCTCCAAAATAGCTCTCCATCAGCCTAGCCCAGCGTTCCTTCTCCGCCTTGGATACCTTGGCATAGCCATAGCCGGGGAGGTCCACCAGGTACATCTGTTTGTCAATCAGGAAATAATTCACATGAGCCGTCTTCCCCGGAGCAGAACCCACCCGCGCGAAGTTCTTCCGGTTCAGAATCCGATTGATGGTGGAGGATTTTCCCACGTTAGAGCGGCCCGCAAAGGCCACCTGCGGCAGATCGTTGTGAATAAAATCCTTTTTGGAGGCGGCGGAGAGGACAAATTCCACTTGATTGAAGTTCATAGCGCTTCTCCTTATGCGTTCACACTGACTTCGGCTGCGGCGCTCTCCCGTTTACCGGTCACGCTGCTCCGGCTTTCCACTGCGGTTTTACTCACCAGGGCCTCGGCCAGCACCTGATCCACCTGCTCGGACATGACAAAGCGCAGGGCGCTCCGGACAGTCTGGTCAATATCGGCCAGATCCTTCTCATTCTCCGCCGGAATGATGACGGTGTGGATGCCGTTGCGGTAGGCGGCCATGGTCTTTTCCCGGAGCCCGCCAATGGCCAGGACCCGGCCCCGCAGGGTCACTTCGCCGGTCATGGCAATGTCATTGCGCACCGAAGTCCCGGTCAGAGCGGAGACTATGGCAGTGGTGATAGTGACGCCGGCGGAGGGACCGTCCTTGGGGACAGCCCCCTCAGGGAAGTGAACGTGAATATCTGTATTTTTATAGAAATCCGGATCGATGCCCAGATCCTTTGCCCTACTGCGGATGCAGGAAAGGGCTGCCTGGCAGGACTCCTTCATAACCTGGCCCAGGTTGCCGGTCAGCTCGATCTTACCGGAGCCGGGCATGGTGTTGACCTCAACCTCCAACAGTTCGCCGCCCACGCTTGTCCAGGCCAGGCCGTTGACCACACCCACAATGGGCGCGGAGGCCAGCTTTTCAGGGGTATATTTCCGGGTGCCCAGATACGTCTCCAGATTATCCCCGTTGATGGTGATCTTGCTCACCTCCTCAGAGACAATGAGCATGGCCGCCTTGCGGCACAGGGTTGCGATCTCCTGCTCCAGGCGGCGGACGCCGGATTCCCTGGTATAGGCGGTGATCATCTCCCGGATGGCATCGTCCGTCAGGCGCAGCTGGCTCTTCTTCAGGCCATGGCGCTCCAACTCCCGGGGGATCAAATGGTTCTTTGCAATGCGCAGCTTCTCCGCGTCGGTATAGCTGACCAGCTCAATGACCTCCATGCGGTCCAGCAAGGGCCTGGGAATGGGGGAGAGATCGTTGGCCGTGGTGATAAACAGCACGTCGGACAGGTCGAAGGGCAACTCGATAAAATTATCCCGGAAGGTGGAATTCTGCTCCGCATCCAAGACCTCCAGCAAAGCGGAGGCGGGATCGCTGCGGCCGTCAGAGCCCACCTTGTCAATCTCGTCCAGCAGGATCAGCGGATTGCAGGTGCCCGCCTGATTGATGGCGGTGATAATCCGGCCCGGCATGGCGCCCACATAGGTCTTGCGGTGGCCACGGATCTCGGCCTCATCATGGATGCCGCCCAGGGACACACGGGCCATTTTCCGGTTCATGGCCTTGGCCACGGAGGTGGCGATGGAGGTCTTGCCCACACCGGGAGGACCGTAGAGGCAGATAATCTGGCCCTTCAGCTGGGGAGCCAGCTGCTTTACGGCGATGAACTCCAGGATGCGCTCCTTGACCTTCTCCAGCCCTTCATGGTCAGCATCCAAGATTTTTCTGGCCTGGGCCACGTTGACCCGCTCCTTGGACTTCTTTTTCCATGGCAGCTCCAGGCAGATATCCAGGTAGTTCCGGATGACCCCCGCCTCAGAGGAGCCAAAGGGCTGTTTCTCCAGCCGGCGCAGCTCCTTGAGCAGCTTCTTCTCCACTTCCTCGGGCAGCTTGGCCCCGGCGATTTTCTTGCGATAGTCGGCAATCTCATGGTCCTCGTCCTCGCCCAGCTCCTCCTGAATCACCTTCAGCTGCTCCCGCAAATAGTAGTCCCGCTGGGAGTCATTCATGCGCTCCTTCACCTTGTTTTGCAGCTGCTGATCCATTTCCTGAATGCGGATCTCCCGGCGAAGCAGCTGATTCAACTTGGTCAGACGGCGGATGGGCTTCAGCTCGTCCAGGATGGCCTGCTTGTCTTCTCCCCGGAGGACAATATTCTGAGTAATAAAGTCGGCCAGATACCCTGGCTCAGTGATACCCATGACGGTGAGAATCACATCAGGGGCAACCTTGTCGGCCAACTCGCTGTATTTCTCGAACAGCTCATAGGTCTGGCGGACCAGAGCTTCCACCCGGGGGGAGTTGTGCTCCGGCATTTCCGGAGCGGGGAGCTCTTCCACAGAGGCCAACAGGTAGGGTTTTTCCTGGTGCAGGGCGACGATCATACCCCGCTCCTTCCCCTCCACCATGACCCGGGCATTGTTACCGGGCAGGCGCAGGATCTGCTGCACATTTGCGATGGTGCCCACGTTGCAGAGGTCTTTCAGGCCGGGATGCTCCACGGCCAAGTCCTTTTGCGCCACCAGGAAAACAGACTGATCGGTTTCCATGGCCTCATCCAGAGCGCGAATGGACGCCTCCCGGCCCACATCAAAGTGCAGAATCATCCCCGGGAAGATGGTAATTCCCCGCAAGGCTATGGCCGGCATGGTTTTGACATTTGCTTCGTATTCCATATACAATAGGTTCCTTTCAAGGAAAAAGGCCGCACAGATACAGCTCCGGGCTATATCTGCGCGGCAAATTATCATTCTATAACCGGGCAGTTTGACCCACTCGTACCTCTCATACTAATATACGGCATGAACGGCTTGCAGGCTTTTTATGACGCCTGTTCCCGATGTTCAATGACAGGCTGCCCCCCTTTAGAAATGCAGTCCTTTGTAATCGTGACCTTGGACACAGTGTGGTCAGAGGGGACATTGAACATCAGCTCAGTCATGGTGTCCTCCAGAATGGCGCGAAGACCTCGGGCACCGATGCCCCGCTCCACGGCCTGGCGGGCCACTTCTCTCAGCGCCTCCGGCTCAAAGCACAGCTCAACATGGTCGTACTTGAACAGCTTCTCGTACTGCTTGACCAATGCGTTCTTTGGCTCGGTCAAGATGCGGACCAGGGCATCCTCATCCAGGGATTCCAAGGTGGTCAGGACTGGCAGACGGCCCACCAGCTCGGGGATAATGCCGAATTTCAGCAGGTCATGGGGCTGGACATCCTTCATAATGTTGCCCACATTGCGCTCCTTTTTGCTGGTAACAGCCGCGCCAAAGCCCAGACCGGAACGGTCCTGGCGGCTCTCAATAATCTTCTCGATGCCGTCAAAGGCTCCGCCGCAGATGAACAAAATGTTCTTGGTATCAATCTGGATAAACTCCTGATGGGGATGCTTTCTTCCACCCTGAGGGGGGACATTGGCAACCGTGCCCTCCAGAATTTTCAGCAGCGCCTGCTGCACACCCTCGCCGGAGACATCTCGGGTGATAGAAGTATTTTCGCTCTTTCTTGCGATTTTATCCATCTCATCAATATAAATGATGCCCCGCTCAGCCAGCTCGATATCATAGTCGGCAGCCTGTACCAGCCGGAGGAGGATATTTTCTACATCGTCACCCACATAGCCCGCCTCAGTCAAGGTGGTGGCATCGGCAATGGCGAAGGGCACCTTCAAAATCCGGGCCAGGGTCTGGGCAATCAAGGTTTTGCCGCAGCCAGTGGGTCCCATGAGCAGGATATTGCTCTTTTGCAGCTCGATATCTTCATCTCCACCATAGTAGATGCGCTTATAGTGGTTATAAACAGCCACTGACAGAGCAACCTTAGCCCGCTCCTGACCGATGACATACTGATCCAAAACAGCCTTGATCTCCCGGGGTTCCGGAATTTCACCCGGAATCTCCGGGGAGGAACCCAGACCCTCGCTATCCACATCATCGGAGAGGATTTCAAGGCAGACCTTCACACACTCGTTGCAAATATATGCGCCGGGACCGGCAATCAGACGGCTGACCTGGTCCTGACTTTTGCCACAGAAGGAGCAGTATACTCCCCTGCTGTTTTCATTTTTTGCCATTACTTCTTCCTCTTTCAAACACATCGCAAGGGAGTAAGGAAAATTCCTCACTCCCTTCCGGAAAATACAGGGTTATCTCTGATGGATCACCTGGTCAATCAGGCCATAATCCAGAGCCTCGCTGGCAGACATCCAGTGGTCGCGCTCGCTGTCCTGCTTGATCTGCTCCACAGATTTGCCGGTATTCTCTGCCAGGATCTCGTTCAGGTTCTTCTTCATTTTCAGGAAGTGCTCAACGTCAATTTCCATATCCGTCACCTTACCCTGAGTACCAGCGGAGGGCTGGTGAATCATGATCTCAGAGTTCGGCAATGCAATTCTCTTTCCTTTTGCGCCGGAGGAGAGCAGGAATGCACCCATGCTGGCAGCCATGCCGATACATATTGTGGACACGTCGCACTTAATATACTGCATGGTGTCATAGATGGCCATGCCAGCGGTCACAGAACCGCCAGGGCTGTTGATGTAGAACTGAATGTCCTTGTCCGGATCCTGAGCCTCCAGAAACAACATCTGGGCCACGACCAGGCTTGCGGTGGTGTCATTCACTTCCTCAGACAGAAAGATAATGCGGTCGCTCAGCAGACGGGAGAAGATATCATAGGATCTCTCCCCGCGATTGGTTTGCTCAACAACATAGGGAACTAAACTCATAGTGAATCTCCTTTTCATTAGCGGCTTTCGCCCCGTGAAAACATAGGCAGCAGGTACTATACGCCATTATATCCGAATGCAGGAGAATTATTCCTCGGAAGCGGGAACCTCTTCGGCGGCAGGTTCTTCAGCAGCAGACTCCTCGGCGGCAGGCTCCTCCACCACAGCGGTGCTGTAAACCAGCTCCTGGGCCTTCTTCAACAGGACCTCGTTCTTCACGTCCGCCTCGGGGATGCGCGCGCGCACCTCTTCCTCGGTACGGCCATACTTCTCAGCCAGGCTTGCATACTCGGCAGCCACCTCATCGTCAGATGCCTCCATGCCCTCCGCCTCAGCAACTGCGCCAAAGGCCAGGTTGGACTGAATCTCACGCAGGGCGCCCACCCTTGCCTGCTCCCGCAGCTCATCCATGGTCATGCCCATGACCTGCAGATACTGCTCAAAGGTAAAGCTCTGGCCCTGGAACTGGGAAGCATAGTTTTCAATCATCTGGTCAGCCTCGAAATCCACCATGGTCTCGGGGATCTCAGCCTCCATGCCGGAGATCAGCTTGGACAGGATGGCGTCCTTAAATGCCTTCTCAGCATCCTCCGTGCGGCGCTCCTCCAGCTTCTTGGCCAGGTCGGCCTTCAGTTCAGCCAGCGTGTCGAATTCAGAGACATCCTTTGCGAACTCGTCATCCACGACAGGCGCGATGGTGGTCTTGACCTCATGGACCGTGACCTTGAACACCACTGCTGCGCCATTCAGATCCTCCACGCCATACTCCTCCGGGAAGGTGACGTTAATATCCTTGGTCTCGCCGGCGCTCATGCCAGCAACCTGATCCTCGAAGCCCGGGATGAAGGATCCGGAGCCAAGCTCCAGAGAATAATTATCAGCCTTGCCGCCCTCAAAGGCCACGCCGTCCTTAAAGCCTTCGAAGTCGATGACCACAGTATCACCGTTCTCTGCCGGGCGTTCAACGGTCTCCTGACGGGAGGCCTGGCGGATCTTGGGCTCCAGCTCCCTCTGGATGTCCTCCTCAGTGACCTCAACAGCGGCCTTGGGCGCGGACAGGCCCTTGTACTGGCCGAGCTTGGCCACAGGCTTCAGACCGATGGTAGCCTTGAAGGTAAAGCCCTCAGGGCCGGGGTTGCCTTCCATATCCACCTTGGGATAGCCCACCATGTCCAGGCCAGACTCCTTGACAGCGGCGGTCAATGCATCAGGATAAATGTCGTTGATGGCATCTTCATAGAAGACATTAGAGCCATACATCTTTTCAACAATCTTGCGGGGGGCCTTGCCCTTCCGGAAGCCGGGGATCTGAATGCGGGACTTCTGACGGAGATAAACCTTCTGGATGGCTGCGTCAAATTCCTCAGCGGTGACCTCGATGGTCAGGACAGCAGAGTTCTTCTCCTGCTTTTCAACATTTTTCAGATTCATTGTTTGTTCCTCCTGTAAAAAGCCGAAACCGACTTGATTTTATAGATTTTTTGTAAACACATTAACTTTAATAGTTTATCAGATAATTCTCAAAGTTTCCACACCTATTTAAAATTATTCCAAAATTTTTTGTGGGACGAAGTTCAAATAGTCTGCGGCAATCAGGTGGTACTCCACGGATCCATGCCTCCCTTCCATGGCAAGGCGATGGCTTCCGCCGTGGAGATGGCCGTAATAGCAGGCTCTCACCTGGTACTTTTCCAGCAGATCCACAATCTCCTGGCAGCAATAGCCCTGATACAAGGGCGGATAATGGAGAAAGCACAGCTTCTCTCTGTCCCCCGCCGCCTGCAAGGAGGTTTCCAGCCGGATCAGCTCCCGGTGGAACACCTTCTCATTGTGGGGCTTTTGCTCCTCGTCCAGGAACCAGCCCCTGGTACCGCACAGGGCCACATCTCCATAGAAGTGGCAGTTGTTGTGCAGCAGCTGGAAGGTCTGAAAGCCCTCCTCAGCGAAGAACTTCGTCATCTTGCTGGCGGTGGTCCACCAGTAGTCGTGATTGCCCTTGAGGAGCAGCTTTTTCTTGCCCGGCAGGTGATCCAGGAAGCGAAAATCCTCCCGGATCTCATCAAAATTCATTCCCCAGGAAATGTCACCGCAGAGCACCACCGTGTCCTCCGGTCCAACCACGGAAAATCCCTGCTTGAGCTTCTCCACATAGCCCACCCAATTTCCACCAAACACCTCCATGGGTTTATTGACGGTCAGGGACAGGTGGGTGTCTCCAATCGCAAACAGTGCCATAGTGCCCCTTACTTCAGGAAGTCCAGCACAGTGCTCAGCATCTCATCCTTATCAATGCTGCCGTTAAAGCGGGACGTCTTGGTTTTCAGGGAGGTCAAAGGCAGAGGGCCAGTACATCCGGTAACCTGAGCCAGCTGATCCAGAGCCTCGGTGCCAGGGCACACCTTCTCCACGCCCAGCGCCCGGAGTACAGCGTCGCAGAACTTGAAGGGAGAGGCAGTGGAGGCCACCACAGTGGGGGAGTCGTCCCCGGTCTCCCCACGGTATTGCTCCAACACGTTGAAGGCGACAGCGGTGTGGGTATCAATCAGGTAATGATGCTCCCGCATCATCCCGCCGATGGTGGCCTTGGTGCCCTCATCGTCGCAGTAGCCTGCGGAAAAGCTCTCCTGAATCCAGGCCAGGATATCATCGCTAACCTGATAGCTTCCCGTGCTGTTCAGCCGGGCCATATAGTCCCGAACCAGGGCGTCGTTCTGGCCAGACAGCTGGAAGATCAACCGCTCCAGGTTGGAGGAGATCAGGATATCCATGGACGGGGAAATGGTGGTATGGAAGGTGCGGTTGCGGTCGTAGCAGCCGGTTTTCAAAAAATCAGTCAGCACGTTGTTGGCGTTGGAGGCACAGATCAGCCGGTTCACCGGCAGGCCCATCTGCTTGGCATAGTAGCAGGCCAAGATGTTGCCGAAATTACCAGTGGGCACGCAGACATTGATAGACTCCCCCATCTGGATTTTGCCGTCCCGCAGCAGGTCGCAATAGGCGGAAATATAGTACACCACCTGAGGCAGCACACGGCCCCAGTTGATGGAATTGGCTGAGGACAGGAAATAGCCCCGCTGAGCCAAGATCTCTCGAAGCTTCCCGTCGGAGAACAGGGCCTTCACGCCAGTCTGGGCATCGTCGAAGTTCCCCGCGATGGCGCAGACGCCCACATTGTCCCCCTCCTGGGTGCGCATTTGCAGCTTCTGCACGTCGGAAACGCCGTTCTCCGGATAGAACACCAGAATGCGGGTGCGGTCCACGTCCTTAAACCCCTCCAGAGCGGCCTTGCCGGTGTCACCAGAGGTGGCCACCAGGATGCAGACCGTCTTATCCTCCTCCGTCTTGGTCAAGGAGGCGGTCAGCAGGTAGGGCAGCATTTGCAGCGCCATATCCTTAAAGGCGCTGGTGGGACCATGCCATAGCTCCAGGGCCCAGGTTTTATCATCCACCTGATGGAGCGGGGCCACGGCAGGGGTGTCAAATTTCTCAGGGGAATAGGCTTTGGCAGCGAAGCCCTTTAACTCCTCCTCCGAGAAGTCCTCCAGAAACAGCTTCATCACATAGACGGCCCGCTCCTGATAACTGGAGTTTTTCAGCGCTTCCAAAGCGCCTTCCGGCAGCTTGGGAAGCTCAATGGGGGTAAACAGTCCGCCGTCACGGGACAGGCCCATGGCTATGGCCTGGGCAGCCTCATAGCGGAGTGACTTATCTCTTGTGCTTACGTATTTCATAGTTGTCTCAATGTCCTCATCAGATTGTTAAAAAAGAGGTCTCGTACCAGATCTTCAGGATAATTCTGGCGCAGGAGCAGCTCATAGAAGTCCGTCCAGTTCCAGATGCCGGTCCAGCCCTGGGGCAGGCTCTCACAGCCGTCCCAATCACCGCCCAGCGCAACGTTCTTTTCTCCGCCCAGGGCAAGGAAGTGTTCCAGATGACGCATCAGATCAAGCTGGGTCACCTCTCCCTCCCCAATAAAGCCGGTATATCCATTCAATCCCACGATTCCATGATTCTTTATTATGGCCTGAAATTGTTCATCCGTCAAGTTGCGGGAATGAAAATAGGTGTTTTTGCTATTTGAATGGGTTGCAATAATGGGTTTTTTGGCAGTTTCGATTACATCCCAAAAGCCCGCCTCAGACAGGTGGGAAACATCAGGCAGCATGCCCAGTTTTTCCATCTCCCGGACGAACTGCACGCCCAGAGGAGACAGCCCCCGCTCCAGCTCCTGCACATGGGTACCGGATAGGGCGTTGGCGTTGTTCCAGGTGATATTCACCGCCCGGACCCCCATGTCATAGGCCCTGTGCAGCAGCTCGATGCTGCAGCCCAGCAGTTCACCGCCCTCCACGGAGAGGATCGCCGCCTGCTTGCCAGCGGCAAAGGCCGCGTCAATTTCATCCCCGGTGCGGCACTGGACAATCCGGTCCTGGAAACGATCCATCTCCCGGCGGAAGGTGTTATAATAGCGCTCCAGCAGGGCTTCAGGCGGCTCCGTCGTCCTGGCGGAATTCCAGAAAAAAGCAAAGAACTGGGCCACTTGGGCCTTTGGCTGGATTTGGTCCAGATCCCACTGGCCGCCGGTCCCGCCAATGTGGGCGTCGGGCTGCCAGACAGCCCGCATAATCGTATCGCAATGTCCATCAAAAATTTGAATCATAGCTTATGTCCCCTTCACCCGAAAATATAACCTTGTCATAGATGCCCTTCTCACTTATGTCTATTGAAACGCATCCTCATAATATTCAATTTTGGCCTCCCCGTTTACCGGGAGATATACCTCCGCCACGTCAAACCGGGGCTGGCTGTCAAGCTCTCGTTCCGAGAGATACATCAGCGCAGTCTGACGAAGTTTGTTCTGTTTGGCCTGGTTGACAGCCTCCCGGGGGGCAGAAAATCTGCCGTTTCTCCGCAGCTTGACCTCCACAAAGGCCAGGTACGTGCCGTTTCCCGCAATCAGGTCAATTTCACCCCAGCGGCTGTGATAATTCCGAGCCAGAATGGTGTAACCCTTCCCTTCCAGATAAGCGGCAACCAGACTCTCTCCGGCCTGGCCCAGCCCTTTCGCGCCCCTCATAGATTCTTCAAAAAGGTTTTGCGGTGGACCGGGCTGGGGCCATATTTCCGCAGGAGCTCATAGTGCTGCTTGGTACCATAGCCCTTGTGTCTCTCAAACAGATATTCGGGGTACTGCCGGGCCAACTCCTTCATGTAATGGTCCCGGGACACCTTGGCCAGAATGGATGCCGCCGCAATAGAGGCGGAGCGGGAATCCCCCTTGACAATGGTGCGGTCGGGCAGCTCAATGGCAATTTTGCTGCCGCGATCCCGGTTTCCGTCCACGAGAGCCAGGTCAGGCTTCCTGGAAAGCTGCGCAATGGCCCGATTCATAGCCAGTATGCGGCAATTCAGAATATCCAGCTCATCGATCTCCTGGACCGTGGCGGTGCCGATGGCCCAGCAGATAGCCGCCTCCTTGATCTGCGCGAAGAGCACCTCCCGGCGCCTCGGGGGCACCTTTTTGCTGTCGTTCAGATGCGGCAGCTCCAACCCCTCAGGCAGAATCACAGCCGCAGCATAAACGTCCCCCGCCAGGGGGCCGGCGCCGGCCTCATCCACTCCGCAGACCACGGAGAACCCCTCCGCGAAACACTCCCGCTCAATTTCCCACAAATCAACCACGGCCGAAGTCCTCCGGGGTTTCCAGGGTAAGGCGTCCCAGCTTGCCGGAGCGGAAATCGTCCAGCACCATCCGGGCGGCCCGCTCCAGATTCACTTCACCGCCAGAGATCAGGAACCCCCGCTTCCGCCCCACCAGTTCCAGAGCCTCCCAGCCCTTGCACGCCTGGGGCAGCCGGATCTTATAGCTGGCCTCAATGATCTGGGGATAGCGGTGAACCAGCACATCCATCAGCTCGAAGGCAAGGTCCTCTATGTCCAGCACGTCATCCTTGATGGCCCCGGTAAAGGCCAGGCGCATGGCAACGTTCTGATCCTCAAACTTCGGCCACAGGATACCGGGAGTATCCAACAGCTCCAGTCCCCGGTCAATGGTCACCCATTGCTTCCCCCGGGTGACGCCGGGGCGGTTTTCCGCCTTGGCAGATTTCCGCTTTGCCACCTTATTAATAAAGGTGGATTTTCCCACGTTGGGCACACCCACCACCATGGCGCGGACAGGACGGCCCACCAGGCCCTTGGCCTGCCAAGCGGCAATCTGATCCTTTAAAACGCTCTTTACGGCGGTGGAAAACTGGTTCACCCCGGCGCCGGATTTGGAATTTGTCTCCATGACATACCAATTGTCAGCCTTAAAATACTCCGCCCAAACCTTGTTCATGGCAGGGTCTGCTTGATCCGCCCGGTTCAGCAGGATCATCCGGGGCTTGTTGTTGGTCAGCTGGTCAATGTCCGGGTTCCGGCTGGACATGGGGATCCTGGCGTCAATGACCTCCACCACAATATCCACCAGCTTGATATCCGCCTCAATCTGGCGGCGGGTTTTGGTGTGGTGGCCGGGAAAATACTGAATATTCTGCATCTCGCGTTTACCTCATTCTGTACTCATATCACAACATCCATGTCAAATATTAATATAACACAACCCCTTCCCGCTTTTCAAGGGTTCAGTCAATTGGCGGGAAGGCAGTCCAGCAAAAAAGGAGCCGCCAAAGCGACTCCTTTTCCATGCATGGTTCGAAAGATTACAGCGCGTCCTTGACCTTAGCAGCCTTACCCACGCGGTCACGCAGATAATACAGCTTGGCACGGCGGACTCTGCCGCGACGGACAACGTCAACCTTCACAACATTGGGGGAATGCAGGGGGAATACCTTCTCCACACCCACGCCATAGGAGATACGGCGGACGGTGAAGGTCTCCTCAATACCGCCATGCTTCTTGGCAATGACAGTGCCCTCGTAGTTCTGAATTCTTTCCTTGCTGCCTTCCTTGACCTTGATAGCAACACGCACCGTGTCGCCCACGTTAAAGGAAGGAACCTCGGACTTCATGTTCTGCTCATCAAGCATCTTGATCAAATCCATATGTTTTCCTCCATTCTTTATAGGCGTTCTTGCGCGTTTCTCATGAAGCTGCGCCCAGCTCCCGCAACAGTGGACCGCCCTTTATTACAACCATGTCATTTTACCATGGTATTCCCGCTTTTGCAAGGGAAAAGTCTAAATTTTTTTGAAAAAATCAGGTTCCACATTAACCGGCCCCCGCTCTTCCCCATCAAATCGCTGCCCGTCCAGATCTAGGACATCCAGCCGGCAGGCCCGGAGGAAGTCTGGCTGAAACCCAGGGCATTCCCGGGCAATGGCCTCCAGGAGCAAATTGGGATTCAAACCGGGATTCTGTCCCGCTAGCTGGATGGTCAGATGAAGCTCATTGTCCCGGCGATCCATGGAATATTGGCCAATGAGGGGAATCAGGTCAACGGTGGTGAAGCCGCTCTTGGCCTTTTTGCTCTTCTTCCGCATCAGCAGCTCCGGACGGCGAAACAGCTCATCCAACGCCGCCTCCGTGCCCCGTGGAATGCCGTTATCGTAGACCAGCACCAGCTCCCAGACCAGCTTTCCAATCTCCTTGATGGGTCTTGTGGCTTCGTAGCCCTTTACAACCGTCAGCCCTTGGGGTAGGACAGCGTTCAGCTTCTCCGGCACTTCCTCCAGGATGCAGCCGGATTCCAGTCCGAAGTCCAGCAGCTCGCAGGTGGAGGAGTAGCCCAGGGGCAGCGGAATAGCCACCGAGATAACGGGATGGGGATTGAAGGCGCCCGCATGGCGGATCTGAATCCCCGCCCGCTTAAAGGCCCGCTGGAAGGTGCGCATTAGGTCCAAATGGCTGATATAAATGGCCAGCCCCTCTTTGCGGAATAGCAGTCTCTGATCACTCATCGCACTTTCTCCCCCCTTCCAGCAGTAGGTTTGCGCCGCAGACAGTACACTTCTTGCGGCAGTTCGGCGTGACAACCGACTTGTAGCACTGCTCCCGCTCGTGCCACAGGAAATCCTCCCGGACGCCTACGGAGACCATGGACCAGGGCAGAATTTCCTCCCTGGATCTCTCCCTTGCCGCATAGAAATCCGGATCAATGCCGCATTCCCGGAAGGCGTCCATCCAGCGCCGGAAGCTGAAACACTCATCCCAGGAGTCAAACTTGGCGCCATGGCGCCAGGCGGTCTCGATCACCCGGCCCAGGCGGCGGTCACCCCGGGCCAGGACTGCCTCCATATAGGACATGTCCGCGTCATGCCAGTCATAGCGGATGGAGCGGTTTCTCATATGATCTCTCAGCAGTTTCACCCGGCGCTGATACTCCTCCATGGAAATCTGGGGTTCCCACTGGAAGGCCGTGTGAGGCTTGGGCACAAAGTAGGAGGTAGAGACGGTGATCTTCACACCCCTGGCCCGGTTGGGGGTGGATTCCCGCCAGGTCTGGTAGACCCGAAAGGCCAGGTCCGCAATGCCCAGGACGTCTTCGTCGGTTTCCGTGGGCAGGCCCAGCATGAAGTATAGCTTCACCGTGGAGTAGCCGCCGGAAAAGGCCAGCCGGGCGGTGTTTAAAATATCCTCCTCGGTGACATCCTTATTGATGGCGTCCCGGAGACGCTGGGTTCCCGCCTCCGCAGCAAAGGTCAGCCCGGACTTGCGCACCTTCCGGATGCGCTCCATCAGCTCCACTGAGAAGTTGTCCGCCCGGAGGGATGGCAGATTCAGGCTGATCTTTCTCGGCTCACAGTAGTTTAACAGACCGTCGCAGAGGTTGTTCAAGGGGCGGTAATCACTGGTGGACAGGGAGGACAAGGTGATCTCCTCATAGCCGGAGTCCTTTGCCGCTTCAATCCCCTGCTGGACCAGGGTCTCCACGCTCTTGGTGCGCACAGGGCGGTAGGCATATCCCGCCTGGCAGAACCGGCAGCCCCGGATACAGCCTCGGAACACCTCCAGCATAACCCGGTCGTGGATAATTCCCGTGGAGGGCACGATGGTCTTGGTTGGATAGTAAGCGTGATCCAAATCCTGGACAATGCGCTTGGTCACCTTGGCAGGCGCGCCCTCCCGGGGGTTAACGGACCGGACAGTGCCGTCCTGGTTATAGTCCACCTGATAGAGGGAGGGAATGTAAAGTCCAGGAATCTGAGCTGCCTGGCGCAGATACTCCCTCTTGCTCCAGCCCAGCTTCCAGCCCTTCTGATACAGCTGCAACATTTCCACGGTGACATCCTCACCCTCGCCCAGGGAGAAAATATCCACATAGTCTGCCAACGGCTCGCCGTTGAACGCGCAGGTGCCTCCGGCCACCACAATGGGGTATTCATCCCCCCGGTCCTCCGCCCGCACCGGAATATGGGCCAGATCCAGGATATTCAAGACATTCGTGTAAGCCATCTCGTAGCCCAAGGAAAAGCCAATGAAATTGAAATTCGTGATGGGATCGCCGGATTCCAGAGCATACAGGGGGATGTCGTTCTTCCGCAGCTCCTCCTCCATGTCAATCCAGGGCGCAAACACCCGCTCGCACCAAACGCCCTCCATTTCATTCATCAGGCCATATAAAATTCGCATACCCAGGTTGGACATGCCAACCTCATAGATATCCGGAAAGCAAAAGGCAAAACGCAGCGTTACGTTCTCCTTGTCCTTGATCACCGCATGATATTCGCCGCCCGTATATCGCGCGGGCTTCTGCACCTTGGGCAGGATTCGCTCCAATCTCGGGTCCATGAAGTTCTCCCCTCGTCACATAGTATCTTTTTTAATCTTTTCTATTTTACCTGTGGCGTGGGGAAATGGCAAGGGAAATAATGAATAAATCGTAAAAATCAATAGCCAAAGGGCGAAAAACAGCAGTGCCGGGGTCCCCTTTGCCCCAAAAAAGAGCGCCCCACCTGTCAGCAGCAGTCCCGCCTCTGTCAACAGGCTCACGGCTCTGGCAATGGTCTCGCCCAGCCCCGGCCCGAAAATCCCGGAGAACAAGAGCCGCACTAGCTGTCCCCCGTCCAAAGGTCCGGCGGGCAACAGGTTCAGCAGTCCCAGCAGAAGGGCGGCGCCTGCGGCCAACTCCAGCCCCAACCGGGCGCACAATCCGGCCTCCAATAAGTTAATCACCGGCCCCGCAGCCAGGATCAGCGCCTCCTGGGCCGGAGCGCACCGCCTGCCCAGCTGCATAGCCCCGCCTGAGACAGAAATCCGAAGCCCCTCCACTGGAACCCCGCAGAGCCATGCCGCAAACCAGTGCCCCAGCTCATGGAGCATGCCAGACAACCCGAACAGAAGGAGCAAATTCTCCTGCCCCAAATAGCACAAGATGGCGGCAGTCAGCGCGGCCCCCGCCGTGACCCTTACTTTTCCAAAGGTAAACTCATGTTTCAGTGTCCTTCCCCCCTGTTCCCGCCAAATCCAGCCAGCTTCCCGCCGCATCGGTTCCAGGCAGATAATGGCGTAAAAGCTCCTGATTGGAGTGGGTCAAACTCAGGAACTGGGACTCCGCCTGCAAATGCTCCGAGTTGACAGGCAGCTCTTCCTGTGTCCCCTCAGTGAGAAACAGGCTCCGGAATACCGCAGTAAAATCCCGGTCTCTGGCAGCGGCCTGTCCCAAGGCGCGGGTGACCTCCTCCAGGTCTGTGTTGCTGCTCAACGTACCTTGAAGCACCGCCATGGCCGGGGCTGAAGCCCCGGGCAGCCAGTTCTTAACCCCGAAAATCCCCAGGAAAATCGCCACTGCCGCAAACAGCCTCAGGGACAAATGGTGATTCTTCTGTTTCTTCGGCTGTTTGCTTGGCTGCTTTCTCCCTGGATTCGCATATTGAACCTTCATTTTTCCTCCCGCCTTTCAAAAACTTCCCGAATTTTTTAAAGTGCCTTGACGGGGCGTCCCCCTTACGCTTATGATGTATATATCGCCTCACACAACTTAACCATGGAAAGTAGGTATTTTACCATGTCTCAGCCCATCTATCGCGTGACCCGCCCCGGAGACGAGGCAGCGCTCATGCGCGTCTGGGAGCTTGCCTACGGCGGCGACTTGGACTGCGCGGAGCTGTACTTTCAGAACTATTACCACCCTGGAGATGGCATCACCGCCCAGGTGGAGGGTCAGCTTTGCAGCGCCATTTATCTCATCGAAGGCTTTCTCCTCCATCTTCCCGGCAAGACAGTGAAAACCTGTACCTATTTATATGCACTTGGCACCCCGGATATGTACCGGGGCCATGGCTATGGCGGCAAAACCATTTGGAAATCCGGTGTGGTGGGCTATGAGCGGGGGGCGGATTACGTCTGCTTTCTCCCGGCAAGTGAAAGCCTCTCTCGCTGGTATCAGGGGATTTTAGGCACCAGGACTGTGTTCTTCCGCCGGGAGTTTCCCGTGGAGACCGGGGGAACATTTTCCAGGGGAGCCGTAACCCCCATCCCCCCGGAGGACTATGCAAAGCTGCGGGAGGTCCTGCTGGCAAACACCCCCCATGTGCAGCCCCCCTTGAAGGCCATCCGAATGCAGGAGGACTACTGCAAACTATACGGCGGCGGGCTGTATCAGATCTCCCTGGAGGGAAAAGCCGGCCTCTGCGCCGTGGATCGGAAGGATCACGCCCTCACCTTCCGGGAACTGCTCTTCCCCTATGACGTCGGGCAGGCTGCCCAGGCCGTTCTGGCCTATTTGAAGGCCGAAACAGGCTTGGTGCGCACCCCGGTGTTCTGGCACAAGGAACTGGGAAAGGTCGTGGAGGACAATGTACTGGTTCCCGGGGGTGTCGCCTTCCCCGCCTCGGAGGAGGCTCCCTACTGGGGAATTTCCATGGATTAACGCAGAAAGCCCCCTCCTGAACGCACACCCTGCATCACCCGCCATCCTGATTGTCGCTCTCTGTGTCCTCCTTCTGATCCTTTGTGCTGTTAATTGCATTTAGGCCCATTTTCAGGAAACGGGTCAGCTTATCCGGCACGGGCGCACCCAGCTTCGCGGCATTTTTTAGGACACTGCACAATTCCTTAATCAGGGACCACTTAGCACCAGGGGCAGAATTGCCCCGGGCCATTGAAAGCCCTGGTTCAACTGTTCCAGGGCCATAGATAACCCCCCATCCGTCAGGGCTGCTACGATCACCACCAGCAGCATCCCGCATTTATTCCAAAGCCACTCTCAGGCTGCCTTCGAAGACCACGCCCCGGCCTTGCAAGCGACCGCTGTAGCGGCGACATAATCAAGCACCATGGACACCAGCCAAACCACTGCCAACATTCCTTTCCAGCCCAGGAATGCCTTAAATTCCCACAGTGCTTTCAAAACGGTTGTTCTCATGCAACCAGCCATCCAATCACCTTGATCTCCTCCTTCCCCTTCCATTCTATCCCCTTTTTTTCTGCCAATGCCCCTCTTTTTCTCACGTTTCGAAACAATGCTTAGTACAGGAAAGGGCGCCGCATGCCGTATCCCGCTCCTATTCTTTGGGCAAAAGCTCTAAATTTTATTTGCGATTAAATTGACCGGGAGATCTCATTCACGGCGTTCATGATTGATCTTGCGCCAATGGGAATAATCAGGCCGCCGCGATTTCTGCGGCGGCCTTCCGATTAGAACCCAAACAGATTGGTGATGTAATCCCATAGACTTCCCCCTGGGTTTTCCGGCTGTTCTGGCGTCTCTGTCTCTTCGGTCAAGGGCAGTTTATTCAGCCAGTTCTCGATATCCAGCTCCATCAACTCGGACATCTCCCCGGAATCTGGCATTACCGCCGCTTCCAGGTTCCCCAGATAAAGTCCATCCAAATTCACCCACTGTTTATCACTCTGGATATTACATTCCACTGCCTTGGAACTGATATCCGGCAACGCGAAGGTAATGCAGCCAAACTCGCTGACCCTCCACTCCACCTGCGTTTCCAGCGTTTTTTCCTTGATATTGCCTGCCCAATTTTCCCCCCGGACAAGCCCGGAAAGGGTCAGCATCCCGTCGCTCTGCTCTGTCACCTGGAAAGCCGCCTCAACACGCTGCTCCTGAGAGCTAAAGTGCCAGACAGTTCCCTCCAGCTTCACCTCGGTTTGGGTGACCACCTCGCCGGTTGACGACTGCCAGACATAGCAAAAGCCACTCTCCCTAGTAAGCGCACCTGACATCTGGACCGTCCCGCTTTCCCGCAAATAATCGGTTTCCCTTGCCACAGAATAGGTCTGCTGGTAACTGTCCCGGATTTGATCCCAGTCCTCAGACATCAATTCCACTGTGTCATAGCCCAATTCCCCCTGGAGTTTAGCCTGGTTTTCCTGGGTGATCTCACCCATGCAGGCACTTTCCTCCAGGGTCAGAGCGGGTTCCCCGGTTAACTCATAAGAGCGCAGTTCCCAACCGCTGCTCCGTACGTAGGCATAGTGCAGTTCGCAGGTGTAATTCAGGACGAATGCTTCGCCGCTCAGCTCCACCCGGCATTCCACGTCATCCGTCTGGTGATCCAAATTGGTATCCCGTTCCTGGATCTCCAGCACTGTCTCCTGGACTGCCCAGGTTTCACCGTTGATGGTCACGGTGCGAAATTCCTCTGGCAGGTCTGCCATGATCTTCTCCTCATCCACAGGCTCCGGTATTTTACGGCCGCAGCCTGCGGCACAAAGGACGCTTATGAGCAGCAGCATGGTCAAAATCAGCTTTTTCACGGCACCACTTCCCCTGTTCTCCTTTGTAAAGTATCTCTACTACTATATATAACAGTTATTTGAAAAAATACACCTTTTCCCCGCAAAAAAGTCAGAGGCCTTAAAACCGGCCTCTGACCATTTTATCTATTTGGTACACGGAATGAATGTGTTATTCGCATTAGCCGCCCAGGTAGGCCTTCCGCACGGAATCATCGTTCAGCAGTTCCTGTCCGGTGCCGCTGGTGACAATCTTGCCCGTGCTAAGGACGTAGCCGCGGTTTGCAATGCTCAGCGCCATCTGGGCATTCTGCTCCACCAACAGGATGGTAGTGCCTGCGGCGTTCAGATCCTTGATGATGGAGAAAATCTCCTCCACCAGGATGGGGGCCAATCCCATGGAAGGCTCATCCAGCATCAGCAACTTCGGCTTGGACATCATGGCCCGGCCCATGGCCAGCATCTGCTGCTCGCCGCCGGAAAGGGTGCCTGCCACCTGCTTGTAACGTTCCTTCAGGCGGGGGAAGTGATCATATACCAGCGCAATGGAATCCTCAATCTCCCCCTTGGGACGGGTATAGGCGCCCATCTCCAGGTTCTCCCGGACGGTCAGCTGCAGGAAAATGCGGCGTCCCTCCGGGCAAAGGGCCATACCCTTATTGACGATTTTGTAAGCGGGAACCGAGAGCAAAGACCCGCCTTGCAGCTGCACATCCCCACTTCTGGGCCTCAACAGGCCGGCCACCGTGTTCAGGGTGGTGGACTTGCCAGCGCCATTTGCGCCGATCATCGTCACGATCTCGCCCTCATTGACTTCGAAGGAGATACCCTTGATGGCGTGGATGCTGCCATAATAGACGTTGATATCATCAACCTTCAGCAAACTCATAGCAATCAGCCCTCCTTCTGCTTCCCCAAATAGGCTTCAATGACCTGGGGGTCGTTCTGAATCTCCTCCGGGGTGCCCTTCGCAATGATCTTGCCGAAGTTCAACACGGCAATGCCCTCACAAATCCCCATGACCAGGCTCATATCGTGCTCAATGAGCAAGATGGCAATATGGAAGGTATCCCGGATCTTGCGGATGTTCTCCATAAGCTCGGCAGTCTCAGAGGGGTTCATGCCGGCAGCAGGCTCATCCAACAGCAGCAGCTTGGGCCTGGTTGCCAGCGCTCGTACAATCTCCAGGCGGCGCTGCATACCATAGGGCAGTGAGCCTGCCTGTGCGCCAGCCAGATCCTGTAGGTCAAAGATGGACAGCAGATCCAGCGCGCGCTCATGGGCGATCTTCTCCTGCTTCCAGTAGCGGGGCAGGCGGAAAATGCCGGAAATCATGCTGTAACGGGTATGATTGTGCAGGCCGATCTTGACGTTGTCCTCCACCGTCAGCTTGTCAAACAGACGGATGTTCTGGAATGTACGGGCAATGCCGGCCTGATTCACCTGAATGGTATTCATGCTATGGGTATCCTTTCCATCCAGCATAATCATGCCATGGGTGGGCTGATACACCTTGGTCAGCATGTTGAAAACGGTGGTCTTGCCTGCACCGTTGGGGCCGATTAAGCCAGCGATTTCGGTGCGGCCAATGGCCATATTGAAATCGTCCACAGCCTTTAGGCCGCCGAATTCAATCCCCAGGTGGGATGCCTCCAGAATGGGGGCTTCGTTGATGTCCCGTTCTGGAATCTTATTGGGGCTGGGGACTTGAACCAGCTTGGTTTCCTTTTTCTCACTCATTTCCAGTCCCTCCCTCGGTTGCTTTCTTTCTGGAGAATTTAGCGCCAATGCGTTCCAGCAGGGCCTTGGCCTTGGCATTATTGGTCACCACCATAACCAGGATCAGCACGATGGCATAGACCAACATGCGGTAATCCTGGAACTGACGCAGCAGCTCAGGCAGGACGGTCAGAACTGCAGCGGCAATCATGGAGCCACGCAGGTTGCCAATGCCGCCCAGGACCACGAACACCAGGATCAGAATGGATGTATTGAAATCAAACTTCTTGGGAACCACCGTAGAGTAATTCAGCGCATACAGCGCACCGGCAGCGCCGGCCATAGCGGCAGAAGTGACGAAAGCCATCATCTTATACTTGGTGATACTCAATCCGCAGGCCTCAGCGGCGATTCGGTTATCCCGGATGGCCTTGATGGCACGGCCAGAACGGCTGCTGACCAGGTTCTGGATCACAAAGAGCACCACAATCACCAGGATGATGCCCGACAGGAAGGTGGAAAGCTTCGTCACGCCCAAAGCGCCCATTGGTCCGTTCAGAATAACCGTCCCCTCTCCCACAGCCATGCCGGCATTGGGATCGCTCAAGCTGAAATGGAGACCATGGCTGTCTACGCCTACATACAGGCAGTTCAGCACATTCTTGATGATCTCGCCAAAGGCCAGGGTCACGATGGCCAGATAATCACCCCGGAGACGCAGCACGGGAATTCCGATGATAACACCGGCGATGGAGGCAAAGATCGCCCCAATCAAGATTGCCAGGATCAGGCGAACCGGCCCGGAGGAGATTGCATTTTGGAGGCTGCTGGCCACAACCACGCCGGTAAAGGCGCCGACGCTCATGAAGCCTGCGTGGCCCAAGCTCAATTCACCGGAAATACCCACCGCCAGGTTCAGGGACAGCGCCATAACCACATAGGCACAAATGGGGACCAGCTGCCCGGTAATGGAACTGCTCAGCTTTCCTCCAGAGAGCAGAGATTGGAAAACAAGAAAGAATACGATTACAATGGCATAGTTGATAAAACCGCCCCGGGATACCTTAGGCATTCCTTTCCACTTGGATAATAGCTTTTTCATTGCAATCACCTCAAACCTTCTCGCTGATCTTCTTGCCCAGCAGGCCTGTGGGCTTGACAATCAGCACAATAATCAGCACAGCGAACACGATTGCATCAGACAGCTGTGTGGAGATGTACGCCTTACCGAAGATCTCGATGATACCCAGCAGAATGCCGCCCAACATGGCGCCGGGAATGGAACCAATGCCGCCAAACACGGCCGCCGTGAAGGCTTTGATGCCAGGCATGGCGCCGGTCGTGGGCATCAGGGTCGGATAGGAAGTGCACAGAAGCACACCCGCGATTGCCGCCAGGCCAGAGCCGATGGCAAAGGTCATGGAGATGGTTGCATTCACATTAATACCCATGAGCTGGGCTGCGCCCCGGTCCTCTGAGACGGCACGCATGGCCTTGCCCACTTTGGTATTGTTGATAAACAGGGTCAGGCCGATCATGATCACAATACAAGTCAGAATGGTGACCAGGGTAATGCCGGAAATCTGCACCCCCCCCAGGCTAATGGTGCCCAACTTGAACAAATCGGGGAAGGATTTCGTATTGGAGGTCCAAATCAGCAGAGCTGCATTCTGCAGGAAGTAGGAAACGCCAATGGCGGTGATCAGAACCGCCAGGGAGCTTGCACTTCTCAGGGGCTTATAGGCCAGGCGCTCAATCACAATGCCAAGCAGAGTGCAGACCAGCATGGAAAATACCACGCACAGGAACGCATTCCAACCCAGATAGTTGCTGGCGCAGAAGGCCATATAGCCACCCACCATGATGACATCACCATGTGCAAAGTTCAGCATCTTCGCAATGCCATAGACCATGGTATAGCCCAGGGCGATGATTGCATATACGCTTCCCAAGCTGATACCATTGATCAGATAAGTGAGAACAGTCATATCATACACCTCTTTATCTCTTTCATCACGTTTGTTACTCACCCTACAGCGGTAACAGCGGTAACCAATCATCAAGGTACTACAAAACCGCAAATGCCCTGATGATTGGCCATCGGCAATACGGCTTGAGATTGAATTGCCGCCTAAGAAGAAAGGGGGGCTGCCGCTTGGCACCCCCCCAATCCTTAGGCTTGCAAGACAGGGACGGTTTCTTTAATCCATACCCACATAGCCATAAACGGTGTTGCCGTCCTCATCAACACCAGTTGCAGCAATAACAACTGCTCTGGGCTCCTTGTTCACCTCGCCCTCGGCAGACCAGGTCATTCCGGAACCGGTCAGGCCGTCGGTGGAGAAGTTTGCGTCAGAGAAGACGGAAATCAGAATCTCGCACAGGTCGGAATAGGCCATATCGGTGACATCCAGTCCGCCGTTGTTCTCTGCATAATAGGTCAGAGCATCATAGATGGCATAGACGCAGTCATAGCCGTCAGCAGCAAACTGAGAGGGCGTATCGCCATATTCGCTGACATACTTTTCCACGAAGGAAACCGTGCGCTCGTCGGTGGCGTCAGCAGAGAAGGGGGTCAGCAGCATGACACCCTCGGCCAGAGAAGTATCAAAGCCCTCCAGAGCCAAAATGCCGTCCATACCATCCACGCCGAACAGAAGGACATCATAGCCCATGGTATTGGCCTGGTTCATAATCAGGGAAGCAGGCGTGTAATAGATGGGCAGGAAGATCAGCTCAGCGCCAGCATTCTGGGCCTCAGTCAGCTGGACGGAGAAGTCGTTTGCAGTGTCATCGGTAAAGGTGGTGACGGAGACAATATCCATCCCCAGCTCATCAGCCTTAGCCTGGAAGGTCTGATAGATGCCAGTGGAATAGGCATCGGAGTTGTTGTAAATAACAGCAATCTTTTCCGCCAAATTATTATCCATAATGTACTGTGCAGAAGCGGTGCCCTGGTTGGGGTCAGAGAAGCACAGCTGGAACACGTTGTCGTTGCCCTCGGTAACAGAGGTAGAAGACGCGGAGGGGGTCAGCATAAACATGCGGTCCGCATAAGCCTCAGCGGCGACAGCCACGCAGGGAGTGGTGGTAACTGCACCGATAATCGCCTGAGCACCCCAGTCCTTCAGGTTGTTGTAGGCATTGACAGACTTTTCAGCGTCATGCTCATCATCCTGGGAGTTCAGCACAATCTGGAAATCATCGCTGATGGCGTTGATCTCTTCCACAGCAATGCTCTCAGCGTTGGCGGCAGCAGTGCCATACAAGGCAGCTGAACCAGTGAGCGGGCCGATGGCGCCCAGGTTCAAGGTGCCGATCAGGGCGCCACCCTCACCAGAGGTGCTCTCCTCAGTGTCCTCTGCCTCAGTGGTTTCCTCATCAGTGGTTTCAGCAGCAGGGCTCTCAGTGGAAGAAGAATCCTCGGTGCCGGCACTGGAATCGTCGGAACCACCGCCGCAGGCAGCCAAACTCAGGCACATGGCCAGAGCCAGCATCACGGCAAGTAACTTTTTCATCTAATCTTTCCTCCTTGTTATTTTATGTTATGGGCAAAAAAGGACCTCCCAAAACAGGAAGGCCGCCATTGGCTGATGTATTCAATTCTCACTTAAAGCAAATACAGCAGACATTCACCCGTTTAACAAAAGTAATTATACCCCTTCCATGAAAAGATGTCAATTTATTAAGGCGGCGTTTTGCATTTTTGTCAATTTTTTATGTATTTATTACAAAATACACTCCACTTTCTGTTTGGATCTGCAATAATTTTGCTACAATTTGCAAGCAATTTCAACAATTTGATTTTTACTAAATTTTCCGCCGCCTCGCGCAAATCGAACCAGGCTTGATTCTGGCGGAGACGCACGCGGAAAGGGCCCGTTGCAGAATGAAATTGTATTGCAGCGCAAGGGCGCCCTCCACCCGGATAGAGCGGAACAAACAAAGTTGATTCCCTTGGCCAAGTCATCCAGGTGAGACTCCAGGGCGGCGGGGAGGTCAATCCTGTCTCCTTACGTGCCTGTTCCTTCACCATGGCCAGGTGCATTCTCCGGTATTACTTTTTCACAATTCAGCGCAAGTACCAGTTGATCTCTGCGCTCATATACGGACACTGGTCTTGCTTTGGTTTTTTCTTCATAAATTATGCCTATAGCGAAAAGAAAGACTGGACAACCCTTTTGGGGCTGTCCAGTCTTTCTTTTTCATGGACTCATTTTACAACGGGTCCCTTTTTGCCAGGGGTTATTTGAATGTTCAGTCGTAAAACCGTTCGTTCAAATTACAGAGCTGCATCCAGCATGACAGCAGCCTCGCAGCGCTTGATAGACTTGCCCAAGCCGAAGGTGCCGTCATCATAGCCGGCAGTCAGGCCGTTTTCGAAAGCAGCCACGACATACATGGTAGCCCAACCACTCACATCGGGGAAGATGCATTCCTCGTCAGCATAGTCTTCAGCATCGATATCCATAGCTGCCAGCAGCATGGTGACAAACTCTTCGCGGGTGACATCAGCCTTGGGATCGAAGATGTAATTGCCCTTACCAGCAACCAGGCCGTTCTCATATGCAGCCACGATGTACTTGGTAGCCCAACCGCTCACATCGGCGAAGACGGTCTCAGTGTCTGCATACTCATCGGCATCAATGCCGGCGATGGCAACAGCGATAACGGCTGCCTCAGCGCGGTTCAGATTGCCATTGGGTCTAAAGTTATTGTCATTGTCGCCAACCATCAGGCCCAGATCACGCACAGCATAGACAGCATCGAAGTACCATGCATTGCCGTCGGTCTTCTCGGTCAGATCGTTGTAAACAAATGTCGCAGTAACCGTGATCTCCATGGAAGCGGAACCCATGTAGGTGCCGTTCTTGGTCATGCCAACAGAGATCTCAACAGTGCCAGCGGCAACGCCGGTCACGGTTGCGGTGCCGTCGCCATTGTCAACGACAGTTGCGATGGATTCGTCAGCGGAAGTCCACTCATAGGTGTAGGGAGAAGCGGTCTCGGGGTCATCGCCGCCGCCAGGCATACCTTCAGGAGGCATACCTTCGCCTTCACCGCCTTCGCCACCTTCGCCACCTTCGGAAGCAGCGACCTGAGCAACAGTGCCCAGAGTCACGGTAGCAGCGCCGCCGGAGCCAGAGCCAATGCCGCCAGTGCCGACATCGCTGAAGCTAGGATCGAAGTCATCGCCGCCAGCGGGAGGCATACCTCCTTCGCCGCCAGGGCCGCCTTCGCTGCCAGTGGAGGCAGCAACCTCGGCAACTGTGCCATATACAATACCACCAACTAGCTCGTCAGCAGTGTATTCAATACCGTCGATGGTCAGGGTCGCGCCGTCCTCGATCACAACAGTGGCGCCCTCCTTCAGGGTCAGGGAGTTGATGACGGAGGTGCCGGTGACAATCCAGACAGCGCCAGCGGCAACAGTAACGTTGATGTTATTGGCACCGTTGTCGCAGATCAGGTTCGCGACCTGGCCCTGGTCATAATACTGGTTCATCCAGTAATAGGTGTTCTGATATTCAGCGACGAATTCAGCAGCCTCCTCTTCGGACTCGAAAGCGGCAAAGCCGTTCTCAGCCAGAGCCTGGGTGCCCTCATAGGTCACATGAATCGCAGCGGTGGAAGCTACAGCGCCGGTCAGGGTTGCGCCCTCGCCGATGGTCAGGTTCAGGACCGTGCCGGGCAGAGGACCATAGTCGCTGTTGTCAGAACCGGAAGCGTTGTAGACGTTGCCGGAGTAATCACCATTGGTCAGGGTGACATTCTGCTCGGAGTCAGGAGCAGTAGCAGGATCGGTGTTGAAGCCCTCATTCTCAGCGTGATAGGGAATGAAGTTCATGCTGCCGCCATTGGTGTTCAGCGGATCGTCAGCAGACAGCATGCCGCCGTTGGTAGCGTCATCGTTATCCATGATCTGGATCAGCATACCGCCGTTGTTCAAGGTGGAGTTGTCAACGGTGATAGTAGCAGTCTCATTGGAGGAGCCGGTCTTCAGCAGGAAGGTTGCCAGCTTGGAGTTGACGACAGTGCCATTCTCAATGGTCAGGCTATTGGCTTCCTGATGGAACATGAAGCCGAAGGTGTCGGAGTTGACGACGGAGTTCGCATTTACGCCGGAAACATAGGTCACATCGTTCTCGCCGGTAGCGCTCTTCAGCGTGTAGGTCTTACCCTTCTCCAGGTTGGTGAAGGTAGCAGTACCTCCGGTGAAGATCACGGCATAGGTGCCGACATTAACGGTAGTGCCGGCGAAGGTCTCAACCGCATCACCAATGACATAGGTGCCGTAGCCAGCGCCATAGTTGGTGGTGTAGGGGTTGTCCAGAGTTTCACCCAACTCGCCGCCCTCTTCCTGCATCAGCGTGGAGCTCTCATCCGCGTTGGTCAGGGTCAGGGAGGTGTTGTACATGTTCAGATACATGTTGGAGCCGGAGTCGGTGGACAGGACAGCCCAGTTCGCGGCAGAAGTCTCGGAGTCGATGACGTTCATGGTGGAGTCATTGCCCTCCATGTTGGTAGCACGGGAGGTGCCCATGATGCCCAGGATCCAGGGCGGAGCAACCATGGTGGTCTGGTCAGGGCTGTTCATATAATCCTGATACAGGGTGCCGCCCTGGGAATCCAGGACAGAGTTCCTGATGGTGACGGTTGCGCCGCTATCAACGAATATGGGCATGGTGGCAACGCCAGCAGTCTCGATGGTGGTGTCCTCGATGGTGACGTTTGCCTTCTCGCCATAGACAGCGATAGCAGTGCCCTTGCCGGAGAAGTCGCAGGTGTCGGTGCCGTCAGCGTCGGTCAGCATCTTAATAGTGTAACCACTGATGGTGTACTCAGCATTGACCACCATGATGCCGTTGTGGCCGGACACAGGATCCTCCAGGGTGTAAGTGCCGTCGCCATTGTCAACAACGCGCTCGGAGGAGCTGTAATCAGCGACGACCTCGCCACTCTCGTCGATGTACAGAGCAGCATTGTACAGATAGTCGTTATCAGTAGCGGTGGTGCCGCCGGAAGTCCAGGAGTTGATGGCGTCATCGCCGTTGGGGTCGATGAAGACAGCCTTATCAGTGTACACTGCTTCATAGGTGATGATGCAGTTGGTGTACTCGGTGCCGTCGATGGTCAGGGTGACGCCCTCGGGAACGACAACTGCGGAGCCGTTGCCGCCAACAGTCAGGGAGTTGATGACGGAGGTGCCGGTGACAGTCCAGACAGCGCCATCGGTAACAGTAACGTTGATGTTATTGGCACCGTTGTCGCAGATCAGGTTCGCGACCTGGCCCTGGTCATAATACTGGTTCATCCAGTAATAGGTGTTCTGATATTCAGCGACGAATTCAGCAGCCTCCTCTTCGGACTCGAAAGCGGCAAAGCCGTTCTCAGCCAGAGCCTGGGTGCCCTCATAGGTCACATGAATCGCAGCGGTGGAAGCTACAGCGCCGGTCAGGGTTGCGCCCTCGCCGATGGTCAGGTTCAGGACCGTGCCGGGCAGAGGACCATAGTCGCTGTTGTCAGAACCGGAAGCGTTGTAGACGTTGCCGGAGTAATCACCATTGGTCAGGGTGACATTCTGCTCGGAGTCAGGAGCAGTAGCAGGATCGGTGTTGAAGCCCTCATTCTCAGCGTGATAGGGAATGAAGTTCATGCTGCCGCCATTGGTGTTCAGCGGATCGTCAGCAGACAGCATGCCGCCGTTGGTAGCGTCATCGTTATCCATGATCTGGATCAGCATACCGCCGTTGTTCAAGGTGGAGTTGTCAACGGTGATAGTAGCAGTCTCATTGGAGGAGCCGGTCTTCAGCAGGAAGGTTGCCAGCTTGGAGTTGACGACAGTGCCATTCTCAATGGTCAGGCTATTGGCTTCCTGATGGAACATGAAGCCGAAGGTGTCGGAGTTGACGACGGAGTTCGCATTTACGCCGGAAACATAGGTCACATCGTTCTCGCCGGTAGCGCTCTTCAGCGTGTAGGTCTTACCCTTCTCCAGGTTGGTGAAGGTAGCAGTACCTCCGGTGAAGATCACGGCATAGGTGCCGACATTAACGGTAGTGCCGGCGAAGGTCTCAACCGCATCACCAATGACATAGGTGCCGTAGCCAGCGCCATAGTTGGTGGTGTAGGGGTTGTCCAGAGTTTCACCCAACTCGCCGCCCTCTTCCTGCATCAGCGTGGAGCTCTCATCCGCGTTGGTCAGGGTCAGGGAGGTGTTGTACATGTTCAGATACATGTTGGAGCCGGAGTCGGTGGACAGGACAGCCCAGTTCGCGGCAGAAGTCTCGGAGTCGATGACGTTCATGGTGGAGTCATTGCCCTCCATGTTGGTAGCACGGGAGGTGCCCATGATGCCCAGGATCCAGGGCGGAGCAACCATGGTGGTCTGGTCAGGGCTGTTCATATAATCCTGATACAGGGTGCCGCCCTGGGAATCCAGGACAGAGTTCCTGATGGTGACGGTTGCGCCGTTATCAACGAATATGGGCATGGTAGCTACACCAGAAGTGTAGATTTTGGAGTTCTCGATATTGACAACTGCGTTCTGGCCAACTGCCATGATAGCAGTACCCTTGCCAGAGAAGTCGCAGGTGTCAGTGCCGTCAGCCTCAGTGATCAAGCTGATCTGCGCATTCTTAATGGTATAAGAAGTGTTGTTGATCAGGATGCCATTGTGGCCGCTTGCGTTGTCGTTGATAATGACATTGGTTGCGCCCTGAGCGTTGTAGGTGCCGCTGGTGATACGCTCAGTGGTGGACAGCTGCTCCTGAACACCGTCAGCGGTGACATAAAGCGCAGGGTCGTAAGCGTAGTCATCGCCAGCCAGAGTGGAAGCGTCTGTGCCGCCGCCGCTCCAGGAGCCGATCTTCCCGATTTCCTCGGGATTTGCAGTCAAGGTAGTAGTACCATCGACTGCTACGGTGTCATTACCGGAAACCGTGACATTGTAGCCATTGACGGCGCTTGCTCCGCAGGTCAGCAGAGAAAGGCACATGGCCAGTGTCAGGAAACCAGAGACGCCGCGCATCCAGGTTTTCTTCATGTAGAAATCCCTCCTATTGAATTTTTGCACTCTTTGAAAATTGTTCAGCCCCCGGGTTTTTCCTCGTCTTTTCTCCACCTATTCCACGCTGAACCACTCGGGAACGCCACTCCCTTCTTCCTCTCATCAGAATGGCATTTCTGCACAATTTTCCCTTGGAATACATCTTCATTTTAATGAGTTTTGCTGTTCATTTCCATATTCATTCTATCCAGACTTGCACTTCACATTTTGTTCATAATGCACATTCTTCGATTAAAAGTTATTTTGAACCCATTTTTTAGTCCTGTTTTTTATTTATCAAACGACTTTATTTCACTTTTACGTTTCCGCCCTTTCTATTTACTCCTTCCCTCACATGAAATATATTATATCTTTTGAATTTTTAACCTTTCGTCAGGAAAGTGCCTTGACATCTCTCCTTAAAGTTTCTATAATAA
>CAYLVH010000003.1:47108-58244 GCA_964387095.1 uncultured Oscillospiraceae bacterium | reverse complement strand
TTACTGGATTCTAATATGCTGCTTAGAGTCCTTTCTCAAAATTGATTTCCGTGCACCTTTTGCAATAGTTTACCATAAAATAAGGGAGAGCACAAGACGGGTTGCGTGAAGTTTGCGTGGATGCTCCGCCGGAAAATTTGCATTGCTTCTCTATCAGAAATCCGGTATAATGAGAATTGTATCATTGGGACACGATGTTAAACATGCCATAGACGGAATAGAAAGGATGTGACACATGAAGCTGCTCATCAAGCAGGGAAAGGTCGTGGATCCGGTAGGCGGGATCGGCGGCGTTATGGATATATTGGTGGAAGAGGGCAAGATTGTGGTGATCGGCAGTGAGCTGCGGGACCCCTATGCTCAGGTATTGGACGCGTCGGGTTTGATTGTTTCCGCAGGGCTGGTGGATATGCACGTTCACCTGCGGGAACCCGGCTATGAGTATAAGGAGGATATCACCACTGGTACATTGGCTGCCGCCCGGGGCGGTTTTACCTCCATTGCCCCCATGCCCAATACCAACCCGGTCATGGATAGCCCGGAGGGGATTGCCTTTATCCGGAAGCGCGCCGCCGAGAGCTGCGGCGTCAATGTCTGGCCCATCGGCGCGGTCTCCCTGGGAGAGAGGGGCCGGGAGGCCACGGACCCCAAGGCCTTGAAGGAGGCCGGCGCGGTGGCCCTGTCTGATGACGGCGTGCCGGTGATGAACGCCAATCTCATGCGGGATCAGCTGATGCGGGCCAGCCGCCAGGGCATGACCATCCTGGCCCACAGCGAGGATATCAACATGGTCCGCAATTACGCGGTCAATGAGGGGCGGGTCTCCCGCCAGCTGGGCATCCCCGGGCGCCCCGGCATTGCCGAGGAGTACATGGTCATGCGGGACGCCATGCTGGCTGAGGAAACGAACACAGCTGTCCATATCTGCCACATCTCCACCGCCAAGAGTGTGGAAATCGTCCGCCGCTACAAAAGGCGGGGGGTGCAGATCACCTGCGAGACCTGCCCCCAGTATTTCACCCTGACCGAGGACGAGATCTTGACCCAGGGGACGATGGCCCGGGTCAATCCCCCCCTGCGCACCTCCGGTGACGTGGACGCCATCATCAGAGGCCTCCGGGATGGCACCATCGATGCCATTGCCACAGACCATGCCCCCCACTCCCCCCGGGAAAAGGAGAAGCCCCTGGAGGAGGCGCCTTCTGGCATGGTGGGTCTGGAAACCGCCCTGGCCGTGACCCTGACCGCCCTCTATCACACCGGCCGCATGACCCTGTCGGATATCCTGGGTAAAATGACCATCAACCCGGCCAATATCCTGCGCATTCAAAGAGGCCGTCTGGCCGTGGGCTGTGCCGCCGATTTGACCATCTTCGACCCGGACGAGCGTTGGACGGTGGACCCGGAGCAATTTGCCTCCAAGGGCCGCAATACCCCCTTTGGCGGCATGCAGGTTCGCGGCAAGGTGAAATACACCATCGTAAGCGGCAAGGTCATTTATCAGGATAAGGAATAAAGGAGAGGGTTATGATGTCCTTTGAAGTGCTGCAAAATAAAATCCGGAAACTGAAGAATCCCACGGTGGCCGGTCTGGACACCCGGGTGGAATACGTCCCCCGGTTCATCCTGGACAAGTACATCGCCCGGTACGGCAAGACCCGCCGGGCCGCCGTGGAAGCCATCTATGAGTTTGACTGCGGCCTGATGGACGCCCTGTGCGACATTGTCCCTGCGGTCAAACCCCAGGCGGCGTACTTTGAGATGCTGGGATGGGAAGGCATGGAGATGCTGGAGCGCGTCATCCGGTATGCCAAGGAAAAGGGGTTTTACGTCATCGCGGATATCAAGCGGGGGGATATCGGCACCACCGCCACGGCCTATGCCCAGGGCTGGCTGGGGGGGGTCCGGGTTGGGGATACCTTCTGCCCCGGCTTCGACGCGGATTGCGTCACCCTGAACGGCTACATGGGGTCCGACGCCATCAAGCCCTTCCTGAAGGAGTGCACGGAGCGGGATAAGGCCCTCTTTGTTCTGGTCCACACCTCCAATGGATCTTCCGTGGAGCTGCAAGACATGGTCTGCGGCGACCGGCTGGTCTATACCGTCATGGGTGAGCTGGTGGACCGCTGGGGCGGAGAGGCCCCCGGGGAGCCGGACAAGTATGGCTATAACTGCGTGGGGGCCGTGATGGGCGCCACCTATCCCGGGGATATCCGGGCCATGCGGGAAAAGCTGCCCCACACCTTCTTCCTGGTGCCCGGTTACGGCGCCCAGGGGGGGACGGCCTCCGATGTCAGCTATGCCTTTGACCGCTATGGCCACGGCGCCATCGTGAATTCCTCCCGGGGTATCCTGTGTGCCTGGCAAAAGACCGGCAAGAACGGCGAGGATTACCAGGAGGCCGCCCGGGCTGCCGCCATCGCCATGAGGGACGATATCGCGGCCTATACCACCATTATCTGAAACAGGGGGGAAATTTCCATGCCCATGACAAGAGATTGCACTGTTCTGGAAAGCCGCCGTCTCAACAACACCACGGTTTCCCTGGTGTTGGAGGCCGGGGAGATTGCCGCAGAGGCAAAGGCCGGCCAGTTTGTAAATATCAAATGCGGCAACGGACTTCTGCTGCGCCGTCCCATCTCCGTCTGCGATGTGGACAAGGAGGGGTACACCCTCCGGGTGGTGTTCGAAGTGCGGGGGGAAGGCACCGCATGGCTGGCAAAGCTGCCCGCCGGGCATCGGTTGGATGTGCTGGGACCCCTGGGCCACGGCTATGAGTTCCCGGAGGGGAAGGTGCTGGTGGTGGGGGGCGGGATTGGCGTACCCCCCATGCTGTATGCTGCCCGCTGTGCGGACCAGGCGGTGGCCGCAGTTGGCTTCCGCAGCCGGGATCAGGTGATCCTGACCCGGGAGCTTGCCGCCTGCTGTGAGAAGGTGGCGGTGATCTCCGACGATGGCTCCACCGGCCGCCGGGGCTTTGTCAACGTCCTGGTGAAGGAACTGCTGGCGGAGGAGCCTGAGATCAAGGCGGTGTTTGCCTGCGGCCCCAAGCCCATGCTGAAGACGGTGGCCGCCGCCGCCGGGGAGGCCGGCGTGCCCTGCCAGGTCAGCATGGAGGAGAGAATGGGCTGCGGCATCGGCGCGTGCCTGGTCTGCGCCTGCAAGATCAAGACACCGGAGGGGGAGCATTTTCAGCACGTCTGCAAGGACGGCCCTGTGTTCCGGGGGGAGGAGGTTTGCTGGGATGAATAATGCGGTGGATATGCGGGTGAACCTGGCGGGAATGACCATGAAGAACCCGGTTGTGGTGGCCTCCGGCACCTTTGGGTTCGGCCGGGAATATGGCCGGTTCTATCCCCCGGACGAGCTGGGGGGCATCTGCGTGAAGGGCCTGACCGCCCGCAGCCGGGAGGGGAACCCGCCCCCCAGAATCGCGGAAACCCCCTCCGGCATCCTGAATTCCGTGGGCCTGCAAAACCCCGGGGTGGACGGCTTTATTGCCCGGGAGCTGCCTGAGCTGAAGAAGCACCAGGTCCGGGTCATTGCCAATATCTCCGGCAACACCCCGGAGGAGTATGGGGAGATGTGCGCCAAGCTCAGCGATGCCGGGGTGGACATGATCGAGGTCAATGTCTCCTGCCCCAACGTGAAGGCCGGTGGACTGCAATACGGTACTGTGCCGGAGATGACCGCCGAAGTCACCCGGGTGGCAAAGGCAAATTCCAAGGTGCCTGTGATGATTAAGTTGTCCCCCAATGTCACGGATATCACTGTCATCGCAAAGGCCTGCCAGGATGCCGGCGCCGACGCCTTGAGCCTGATTAACACCCTCCGGGGGATGCGCATTGACGTGAAAACCCGCCGGCCCGTCTTGAAGGTGAATACCGGGGGACTGTCCGGCCCTGCGGTCCTGCCTGTGGCGGTGCGCATGGTCTGGGAGGTCTCTAACGCGGTGCAAATTCCCATCCTGGGCCTGGGCGGCATTTCCAAGGGGGAGGACGCGGCCCAGATGATGCTGGCCGGGGCCACTGCCGTGGCGGTGGGAACCGCCTGCTTTGGGGATCCCTATGCGCCCGTCAAGGTGCGGGACCAGCTGGCGGAGATTGCCGCCGCCCAGGGCTTACGCTCCGTCACCGAGCTCACCGGCGCTGTGAGGCCCTGGTAAATTAACACTTGAAACACTTGATGGGAAAGAGCGACAAATCCATGACAACAATTTATCTGGTTCGCCATGCGGAGGCGGAGGGAAACATCTATCGCCGCTGCCATGGACATTACAATGGCTTGATTACAGAGAACGGGTATCGCCAGATCGAAGCCCTCCGCCGGCGGTTCTCGGATATTCCTGTGGACGCGGTGTATTCTGGCGACCTGTTCCGCACCATGACCACTGCCCGGGCCATCTGCGAGCCAAAGGGCCTGACGCTGCATACCACACCCCTGCTGCGGGAAGTCGGCTGCGGCATTTGGGAGGACGTCCCCTGGGGCAACCTCAATCGGGAGGACCCGGTCCGACTGGAGAAGTACTTGAACTGTGACGAAACCTGGCAGGTGGAGGGCAGCGAGACCTTCCCCGGCGTCCGGGCGCGCATGAGGAAAATCCTGCTGGAGCTTGGGGAAAAGCACAGCGGTCAGACCGTTGCCGCAGTCAGCCACGGCATGGCAATCTGCACAGTGGTCTCCGGTTTTCTGGGCGTGGAAATCAGGCAGCTGCCCGTCTGGGAAAATACGGCGGTCACCACCCTGGAAGTGGAGAAGGGCCGGGTGACTGTCCGGGCCATGGGGGATACCTCCCATCTGACGGAGGAGATTTCCACCTACGCCCGCCAGTCGAAGAACCACATACAGTTTGGCAGCAGGAGCAACCGGATGTGGTTCCGACCCATGGCCTTTCCCCGGGAGACGGAGCTCTATCAGGCCTGCCGCCGGGATGCCTGGCTCAATATCCACAAGACCATGGAGGGCTATGACGGGGCGCGCTTTCTCCGGGAGGCGCTGGCCCACAGCGCCTATGATTCCCGGGCGGTGATGGTCGCCATGCTGGGGGAGGAAGTGGCCGGGCTGCTCCAGATGGATTTTGAGAAGGACCGGGAGGCCGGCATTGGCTGCATTCCCTTCTGTTACCTGAGGCCGGAGTACCGGTCCAAGGGGCTGGGGATCCAGCTGATGGGTCAGGCGGTTTCTACATACCGCCGACTGGGGCGGACCCGGCTGCGCCTGCGCTGTGCCCCGGACAACACGCTGGCGCAGGGGTTTTACCGGAAATACGGCTTCTATCCGGTGGGCTGGGCGGATAACAGTGTCTTCCCCCTGGAGCTGCTGGAGAAACAGATCGGATATTAAAAGACAGCGGACGATACAAATTCGTCCGCTGTTTCCTGATTATAGCCCCATATCAGAGCTCATTTTGATCCTACAGTCAAAACGGTCCGAGCCGTCCGGTCCCACGCCGTGGATATAGAGGTAGCCGTTCTCCTTGCCGCGATAGAGGGAGAGCCGCTCCCCGGCGTAGCACTCCCCCACATAGGATATGATGATCTCCCGGAGGAATACCCCCTTGGGCCGCAGATGGAGCTCCGCCGCGTCACAGGCCAAATCCACGTATCTGGCGTTGTTCATATGGCCATTTATATCGGTGTCGCTGTAATAGAGCTGGCGGGTGTCGTGAAGCTCCATGTTGGTGGGGAAGGTGATGCGGGAGAGGACCAGGGTTTTCGCATTCTCAGGGTCCTCCCGGGGCAGCTCCGCAACGGAGGACAAATCCATGGATTTTTTCGTATCCTGGTTGACCAGAACCCAGGTGGAGTTGCCCTCCCCAATGTGTTCGCCGCCAATATAAAAGTCGTTGTCCCAGTAAAGGCGCTTGCCCACAGGCCGTCGGATGGAGGCAATCGTCTTAACCCCCTCTCCCCAGACGGGAGAGCGTTTCAGGGAAATGCGAATGCGCAGGGCCATCCAGCTGCCGTTATACTTCTTCAGAACGCTGTCACGGTCAATCTGAAGTAACTTGGAGTGGCGGGTGACGGCCCGCTGTGCGATGCTAAAAAGGGCGGAAAGCCTGCATTCATAGGATGCGTCTGCGTCGGTGGAGAAGATGACGTTCTCCTGCTGGTGATGCCATTTGTCCATAGAAACCTCCATGCGGGAAAAGATTACAGAAATATCCATATCATAACATAGGATTTGCCCGCTGGCAACTGTTTTTTCCGGATTATGCCACCGGAAAAAACGGCCCGGGAGGATGACAGGGGCAGGGAAATATGTTAAAATAAAGCTGCGAAAGAACGGACAAAGCCTTTGAAAAAGCTGCGAAAGAACGGACAAAGCCTTTGAAATAGAGTGAGTTGAGAACCATGAAAGAGAAAATCCCCCATTTTTTCCCTGTTTCCAGAGAGGAGATGCTGAACCGGGGTTGGTATTGGTATGACTTCCTCCTGATCTCCGGTGACGCCTATGTGGACCACCCCTCCTTCGGCACGGTGGTCATTGGCAAGGTGCTGGAGGACGCGGGCTACCGGGTGGCCATGCTGGCCCAGCCGGATTGGCGCAGGGTGGACGACTACCTTGCCATGGGAAAGCCCCGCCTGGGCATCATGATCTCCGGGGGCAATATTGATCCCATGGTGGCCCATTATACCGCAGCGAAGAAGCGGAGAAGCCGGGATTTCTACTCTCCCGGCGGTAAGGCCGGCTTGCGTCCGGACCGCGCCACCATTGTCTATTCCAATAAATGCCGGGAGGCCTTCGGCCGGGATGTGCCCATTGTCATCGGCGGCCTGGAGGCCTCCCTTCGCCGCTTTGCCCACTATGATTACTGGGACGACAAGGTGCGGCGTTCCATCCTGCTTGACGCTCAGGCGGATCTTTTGACCTATGGCATGGGGGAGCGGGCCAGCCTGGAAATCGCGGATCAGCTGGCTCACAAGGTCCCTGTAAAGGAGATCACCCAAGTCCGGGGCACCTGTTATGTCACAAAGGAACCGGAGACCTGTAAATATCCCCATGTCGCCGTGGCCTCCTTTGAGGAGGTTGCCGGTGACAAGGTGGCCTACGCAAGGGCCAATATGGCGGAGTATCAGGAGCATGACCCGATTCGGGGCCGGGCGATTATCCAGCCCCATGGGGACCGCTATCTGGTGGTGAATCCCCCCCAGATGCCCCTGTCCCCCCGGGAGTTTGACCATGTGGCGGAGCTTCCCTATGTGCGGGATTGGCATCCTATGTATCAGAGCATGGGGGGTGTGCCCGCCCTTGAGGAAGTCAAGTTCTCCGTCATCCACAACCGGGGCTGTATCGGCGCCTGCAATTTCTGTTCCCTGGCCTACCACCAGGGCCGCATGATTACCAGCAGGAGCCGGGAGAGCGTCTTGCGTGAGGCCCGGGCGCTGACCCGGCTTCCGGATTTTAAGGGCTATATCCACGATGTGGGCGGCCCCACTGCGAATTTCCGCCATCCTTCCTGCGGGAAGCAGCTGAAAAGCGGCATGTGCAAGAGGAACTGCCTGACACCGGAGCCCTGCCCCAATGTGAACGGGGATCACTCCGATTACCTGACTCTCCTGCGAAAAATGCGGCAGATTCCCGGGGTCAAGAAGGTGTTTGTCCGGTCCGGTATCCGGTTTGACTATATGCTGTTGGATCAGAGCAATGAGTTCTTTGGGGAACTGGTGAAGTATCACATCTCCGGCCAGCTGAAGGTGGCCCCGGAGCACTGTATCAATTCGGTGCTGGACTACATGGGCAAGCCCCATAATGAGGTTTACGAAAAGTTCCTGGAAAAGTATTATGCCCTCAATGACCGCTATGGAAAGAAGCAGTTCCTGGTGCCCTATCTGATGAGTTCCCACCCGGGCTCCACCCTGGAGGATGCCATTGCCCTGGCGGAGTACCTGAGGGACAAGCATACCCACCCGGAGCAGGTGCAGGATTTCTATCCCACCCCCGGGACCCTTTCCACCTGTATGTATTATACAGGGATTGACCCCCGGACCATGCAGCCTGTCTATGTGGCCCGGGATCCCCATGAGAAGGCGCTGCAGCGGGCCCTGCTCCAGTGGAAGAACCCGAAAAACCGCTGGCTGGTCATAGAGGCTCTGAACCGGGCGGGCCGCAGGGACCTGATCGGCTACGGTCCCCGTTGCCTGGTTCCTCCCCGGGGACCGGCACCCCGGGAGGGGGATCGCCGGGGGACAGCGGCCGGGAAGGGGGGCGGCACTTCCCCCAAGCGGCCTCAAAAGAAAGCCGGCTGGGCGAAGGCAAAGCCCCCGAAGAATGGGCGCCGCACCCGTAAAGGGTGAAGCATATGGATTCGGCTCCTCTGGTTTCCCAGGGGAGCCACCGGGTTTAGCGGGCGGACCGGGTCATCTTGCTGTCCGTGGTGCCGGACTGAGCAGTTCTACGGGAAGAACTGGTGCGGCCGGTCATACCGTTGGTGGTTCGGCGAGCGGCGTTGCGGGCCTTGTTAACCGCGTTATCGGTGTCGTCCGCAACGTCTTCCGCCCCTTCGCTCATATCATCCACCGCGTCTTCGGCCCCATCCAGGATATCCTTGGCGCCTTCGGCCACGCCGTCACCGGCATCCTCCACAGCGTCGATCATATCCTCGCCGGCATCGCCGTCATCGGGACTTGTCGTGTCGGTTTCAACGGAATCCTCCACCTCGCCGTTGGAATTGGCCTGATAGGTGGAATCTGTCGTCTCTTCCGTGGTCTCTGCAGTTCCCTTGTCGGTGTTTGTTGTAGTGTCATTTGTACCATTGTTGCCGCAGGCGGTCAATGTCAGTGCCATTACTGCGGCCAGAATCCATGGGCGCAATTTCATTTCCTTTCCTCCTGTTTGTCATATATGATGGAATCAGGGCGATTCCTGCATAGTATGACCCGCACATCGGGGGATTTATACAGAAAAAAACTTGAAAAAGAAAAGGATGGAAGATATAATGAGCTTGTCGACCAAGTCGACAAGCTCTCTCGAAAATGCAAGCATTTTCTCGAATCACGCCCTGCCGCAGCGCACGCTAACGCGCAGGTTTGCAGGGCGAGAAGTGAATTTTTCCAGGCACAGGTCCTGAAAAAATTCAAGATTTTACTTAATTCCGTCAGCAAGCTGACGGAACTCTGCCGAGGGCTTGCAAGTTCTTATCCGGGCAGCTGGTTTTTCGACAGACTGATATAATAAATTGAATCATGGAAAAAAGGAGGAGCATAGCATGGTGGGAAGACGGTATTCCAAGCAGCGGGAGCTGATTTATCAGTGCCTGAAAGACACAAGGGAACATCCCACTGCTGAGCGGATCTATAATCGGCTGAAGCCTGAACATACCAACCTGAGCCTGGGGACTGTTTACCGCAATCTGAACCTGCTGGTGCAGCAGGGCGATGTGGCGCGGATTTCCCTGGATGTGGATCACTATGACGGGGTGACAACCCCTCACGGGCATTTAGCATGCCGCCGGTGCGGGGGGCTTTTTGACTTGAAGGGGGATGCGGAGCAGGTGATCCGCCTGTTTTCCGAGGCCAGTCCTGAGGTGCAGTTGGACAGCTGCTCCGTGGTGTTTCGCGGCCTTTGCAAAGCCTGCATGGAGGGTTAGTTTTCCCAGGTAAAATTTGATAAAACAGGTTTTATGGGAAAACAGGTTTTATGGGGTATTGACAAGACCCTTAAATTGTGGTATAATACCTCTTGCATCTGACAGGGACCCGTTTACGGAGAGATGTCCGAGGGGTTTAAGGAGCTGGTCTTGAAAACCAGTGATCCCTTCATTGGGACCGTGGGTTCGAATCCCACTCTCTCCGCCAGCTTTCCCGAATTTCATATTTCTAACCATTCTACCACTTTGCAGAAGTACTCAAGTGGCCGAAGAGGCGCCCCTGCTAAGGGCGTAGGGCGGGTGACCGTCGCGAGGGTTCAAATCCCTCCTTCTGCGCCAAATCCCCGAGATCGTTATGATCTCGGGGATTTTCTTTTGCCGCTGCTCCGGCAGTTCCGGGTCATGGATCGGTCTTTGCGTGTTTACATACATTTGACAAAACGGAACATATGTTCTATACTTGTAGGAAGAACGGAGGGATTACATGAGCTTAAAGCAGCCGGCAGATGGAGGAAACAGGGAATTAAGCCGAGAGGAGGAAGACAAAGAGACCAATAACGAGAAATTTAATCGGATGCTAAATCGTTGCAAGCATCCGCAGCGTATTTATGCTGCTTTAACGGCCTTTATCGAACCAAGCGTCCAGGAGTCCGATGACGTGTTCGAGAAACCCAAGATCAGCATCAGAAATTTGTTCTCCGGGCTTAATATACCCTAACGCAACAAGCAAATTGTTGCTTTGCTCAAGGGAGATTTCCCCTGTGCCGGCTTCCGCTGGTGCAGGGGATTCTTCTTGCTCTTGTTCTATACCCAACAGTTCACTTCCGGATACGGAAAGTGCATTGGCAAGTTTCCTGATCTTAGTTACATCTGGCTTACGATTTCCCCGTTCATATCCGGTGATTGTTGTTTTTGCAACTCCGATTTCGGCTGCCAGTTGTTCCTGTGTGAAGCCCCTTAGTTCTCTAAAGTGCCTTAACCGTTCTCCAAATGTCATATGATCATCTCCTTCTGAGCCAAATTATAGAGGATAAGCAGAAACATGTCAACAAAAAGTTTGCAAAATGAAAACTTTTTCCGAAAAAGCCCTTGACAAGTTTTCGAAATGCGACTATACTGAACTTATAAGGTTGCGAAACGAAAACTCGATCGGAGGAGATTGATATGAGATCAGGAAAGAGAGGAGAAGGGAAGATGAAGGAAGCGTGCGCACCGGGCTTTTGGAGTGTGATCCCGGCATCAGTCATGTTTGACAAATCACTGCGCCCCAACGAAAAATTGCTCTACGGCATTATCTCCGCCATGGCAAACCGGAAGGGCTATTGCTACACCACAAACGCCACCCTGGGGAGGTGGATGGACGCCAGCCCGGACACGGTGTCCAAGTGGGTGGGGCATCTGGCCAAACGGGGGTTTGTAACGGTGCAAATTGATTCCGCCGGGGAAAACGCGGACCGGCGGAAGATCTACCTGAATGTCCCGTCCCCTGAGGAAGGCCCGGAGGAAAAGAGGGAGGGTCCCGGAGAAAGGGGGGATACCCCTCCCGG
>CAYLVH010000003.1:0-47008 GCA_964387095.1 uncultured Oscillospiraceae bacterium | reverse complement strand
GGGGGATACCCCTCCCGGACAAAAATCCGAAACCCCTCCCGGACAAAAAGCCCAAGAGAATACTATAAATCATACAATACCCCCTATATCCCCCAAGGGGGACGGGGGGGGAGCTCTTTGAAAAATTCTGGGCAGCCTACCCCCGAAAGGCGGGCAAAAAGGCGGCGAGAAAGGCCTTTGACAAACTCCGCCCCGGGGCGGAGGAGGTGGAGGACTGGATCGGGGCCGTCCGGGGGCAGGCCCGAGCCTTGGAAGCCCGGAAGCATGGCCGGGATTGGCTGGCGTATTTCCCCCATGCCGGCACCTGGCTGAATGGGGAGCGGTGGACGGATGCCCGGGACGACCTGCCGGAGGAGAGCAGTCCCCCGGGCATGGATGAGGATCTGCTCCTATGATTGCCAGCATTGCTGCGAAAACCGACGCGGAACAAGCGGTGCTGGGGGCCGCCTTGATTGATGAGCGCTGTGTCGGGCGGATCCTCAACGCCACAAAGCCGGAGGATTACGGAGAACCCCTTCGCCCGGTATATCAGGCCATCCGGACGGTGTTTCAGGAGGGGCGCTCCGTTGACCCCGTCGCCGTGGTGCAACTGCTGGGGGACAGTTACCGGAAAACCATGTTTGCCCTCATGGAAGGCACTCCCACCGCCGCAAATGTGGAGGTCTACATGGCGCAGCTGCTCCGGCAAAACCAGATGCTCCGCCTCCGGGAACTGGCGGATCAGTTTGTGCAGAACCCGGACAGCGCCATGATACCTGATATCATGGCCGCCATCGGCGAGGTGCGGGAGGGCGTGGGACATGTCCGACGCTACGACGGGAAAACCCGCCGGCAGCTTTTTGTGGAGCGGCAGACCGGCCCCGAACTGCAATTCATAGACTGGGGGTTTCAGCCGCTGAACAACGCCATCCGGGCGGAAAAAGGGGATTTTATCGTCATCGGCGGGGAGCCGTCCGGGGGAAAGACGGCGCTGGCCGTCCAACTGGCGGATCTGCAAAGCCGGCGGATGAAGGTCTGCTTTTACTCCCTGGAAACCAACCAGGGGAAGATCACCGACCGCCAGGTGGCCACGCGCTACGGCATCAAACTCTCCGAGATCAAGGATCAAAACATAAATACCTCCGGATGGGAGCGCTTTACAGAGGGCCAGGACGCCTTTGACAAGAGCTTTGACGTGGTGGATGCCGCCGGGTGGAATGCCCTGGACGTGGAGGCCCACGCCGTCAGCATGGGCTATGATATCGTCTACATCGACTATTTGCAGCTCCTCCGCTGGGAGCGGGGGGAAACCGAGTATCAGGCGGTGACAAGGGCCTCCAAGCAACTGCACACCTTCGCCCAGCGCCGGGGAATCACGGTGGTGGCCCTGAGCCAGTTCAGCCGTAGCCAGGACAATTCCGACCCGACCATGCACGCCCTCCGGTCATCCGGACAGATCGAGGCCGACGCGGACGTTATCCTACTGCTCTATTGCAGCAAGAAGGACAACCTGGACCCGAAGACGCGGCGGTTAAAGCTGGCAAAGAACAAGGAAGGCATATGCGGCCAGATCCCCATGCTCTTTGAGGGAACCACGCAGCGGTTTTCCCTGAACTATGCGGCCATGAACCGGCCCGAGACCCGGGAGGAACCACCGGAACAGGAGTCTCTCACTTAGCAAACAATTCCTTGACAACTTCAAGAAACCGCTTTGCAGCCGGGTTTGTCAGGTTTTTATGCCAGGCGACAACATAGGTCCGCAGGAAGTCATCCCCCGGGATGGGGACGAATTTTACGTTTTCCGAGTAAAAGACCCAACGAAGCGCCTCGGGAATGATGGAAATGCCGGTGCCGGCCCCCACGGAGAGGAGAACCGCCTCCGCCCGGTCATATTTACAGACGACATTGGGATGGTAGCCGTGGGCCCGGCAGACCCGTCGGATCTCCCCGTAAAGGGCGGGGCCGTCGGTTTCCGAGACGGCGATGAAGCGCTCATTTTTCAGCTTGGAAAAGTCCAGGGGCTGATCCGCCAGGGGATGATTTGCCGGGAAGGCCACACACAGATGATCGGTGTGGGAGACAATGCTTTCAAAGCTCTCGCCGGGGGGAACCATTTCCTGCACCGCGAAGTGAAAATCGTATCGCTGCTCATTCATGGCAAGCACCTGGCTGCGACCGGAGGTGAAGTCAATGTCAATCATAATATCCGGGTATCTTTGGGCAAAGGTGGTCAGGCATTTTGACAGCACCATACTGGAGGTGGTGAGGGCCGAAATGGAAATGCTGCCATGGATGCCCTTCTCCGCCTGGCGGATTTGAAAGATGGTCTTTTCCTCCAGCTCCATCATTTCCATTGCCCGGGGGAGCAGCTCTTGTCCCACCTGGGTAATGGTGACCCCCTGCCTGGAGCGAAGGAAGAGAACCGCCTCCAGCTGTTTTTCCAGCTCGTTGATCCCGTGACTGATGGTGGGCTGGGAAACCCCGCATCGCCGCGCCGCCTCAGAAAAGCTCCGGGTTTGGGCCACGGAGATAAAATATTTCAACTGTGTGGTATCCATGGAATACACCTCCTAGCAGTTATTATCCACAGGTTTTAAAAGTTGTCAAGAAAAGGATTGACAATATTATAGGAAAAGCCTATTATGATAAAGGAAAGTTTGATAAAGGAGGATGATCCATGTCTATTCCCAAGTATCTGAAACGGGGGGGCTGTTTTGCGCTGGGAGCTGCCATGCTCTTGCCCCTGGCCGGCTGCGGCGGCTCAGAGAGCGCCACGCAGTCCGGCAGCACGGAGGACACCTACACGCTGTCCATGACCATGCACGACCCCGTCACCTCATCCATCGGCCTGATTTATCAGGACTGGGCGGATCAGGTGTCTGAGGTAACCGACGGGCATGTTCAAATTGAACTCTACGGCAGCGGTACCCTGGCCGCCGGAACCGATGTGGTGGACTATACCAAGAGCGGTGCGGCGGACATCGGCTGGATTTACACTGCGTTTTTCCCCGGACAGTTTCCCCTCACCGAAGTGGTGTCCATCCCCATGATTGGCCTGTACCATCCGGCTCAGACTGCCAATGTGCTTTGGGATCTGTACGAGAGCTGGGAGGCTTTGCAGGAGGAGCTGTCTGATTTCAAGATCCTGATGCTCTATGGCAATCCGGTCAACTTCATTGCCACCAAAACGGTGGAGATCACTCAGGCCGGCGATTTGCAGGGGATGAACCTGCGCTGCCCCTCCGGTGGTGTGGCGGAGGTTTTGCAGGCCTTGGGGGTCAACACCATCTTGATGAATTCCAACGATATATATGATGGCCTGGAAAAGGGCACCATTGAGGGCACGGTTCATGAGTGGAACGGAATATCCACCTTCAGCCTGGATGAGCAGCTGACCTATTATATGGACCTGCCCCTGTATGAGGGGGTGTTTATCCTGGGGATGAACTGGGACTCCTGGAATGCGCTGCCTGAGGAATATCAAGAGGCCATTGAGAGCGTCTCCCTGCGGGCCGGTTCCGTCTCTGTGGCGGAGGAGTTCAATGATTACGCCGAGCTGCATAAGGATGAAATTCTGGAGGCAGGGGGCATTCTGGTGGAGCCCACGGAGGAACTGACCGCCGCCCTGCAAGCTGCCGCTGACGACTATGTCCGAGAGTGGATTGCCGAGAACTCCGCGGACTCCTTTGATGCGGAAGCCTATTATGAAGAAGCTGTCACCCTGGCAAATACATATGCCACCTATTGATGAACGGATATGAGTACGACTGGGATTGCGATCATTGGGATCGTTGTTTTTCTACTGCTGATCTCCCTGGGGATGAATATCGGCCTTGCTTTGATGTTGGTTGGCACCGTCGGCTATGCCGTGGTGGTCAACCCCACTGCGGCCATTGGCCTGCTGCGCACAATTCCCACCACCCAGGCCGGGTCCTATACACTGATGGTTGTGCCAATGTTTGTGATGATGGGCAACTTTGCCTTTGAGGCGGGCTTGAGTGAGGGGCTGTACAACGCCTGCAGCAAGTGGCTCTCCCGGCTGCCCGGCTCCTTGGCCTGCGGTACCGTGGCGGCCTGCGCTGGGTTTGGCGCCATCTGCGGCTCATGCACCGCCACCGCCGCCACCATGGGCACCGTTTCCATCAAGGAAATGCAGCGTTACGGCTACTCCGACAGGTTGGCCTGTGGTACGGTTGCCATGGGCGGCACTCTGGGGGTGATGATTCCGCCCTCCACCCCCATGGTGGTCTATGCAATTATGGCGGAGTGTTCCATTGGCGCCCTGTTTGCCGCCGGGATCCTGCCGGGTATTATGCTGGCCGTTTTGTGCATCATGACAGTCATCCTGCTGGTGAAGCTGGACCCCACACTGGCGCCGCCGCCCTTCAAGTGTTCCTGGAAGGAGCGCTTCCTCTCCCTGAAGGGGCTGGGCTGGGTTGTCCTCCTCTTCGGCGTGGTATTGGGCGGCCTGTTTGGCGGATTGTTCACCGTCAATCAGGCCTCTGCCGTGGGGGTGGTGCTGGCCATGCTGGTTACGGTCATTCGGAGGCGGATGAGCTGGGCGGTGTTTAAGGGGGCAGTCTGCACCACGGTCAAAACTGCGTCCATGACCTTCCTCATTCTCATTGGCGCCGCCGTGTTCTGCAATTTCCTGGCCATTACCGGCCTGCCTGCCAAGCTGGCTGCTGCCATTGCGGCCATGGATGTCTCTAAATATGTCATCATACTGATTATGACGGTGATTTACCTGTTCCTGGGCTGCATCATGGATGAACTGCCCATGATTATGCTGACCGTTCCCATCTTTCTGCCCATTGTGCAGCAGCTGGGCTTCGATACGATTTGGTTCGGCGTCTATGTGGTGCTGGTCATGGAGCTGGGTGCAATCGTCCCCCCGGTGGGCCTGAACTGCTTCGTCATCTCCGGCGTTGCCCGGGATGTATCTCTGGGAACCATTTACCGGGGGTGTCTGCCGTTCTGCATCACCATCTTTGTGGCGATTGCCATCGTCACGGCCCTTCCCGACATTGCGCTGGTGCTCCCGCACCTGTTTTTCGGTTAAAGGAGGGGAGTGTGTATGCGAAAGCTCAAACCGATTATGGATCGGATGGCCGAAGCCATCAGCGTTGTCAGCTTTGTCGGATTCCTGTTTATTGCCGGCCTGTCTGTTGCGGACGTCCTCTTGCAGCGGCTGTTCAATAGCCCGATCCTAGGCGCCTATGAGATCGTAGAGCGCACCATGCTCTGCGCGGTCTTTTGCGCCTTCGCCTATGGACAGACGCAGAAAAGCCACATCAATATGACGTTGGTCCTGGCGAAACTGCCCCGTGTCCCCCAGATGTGTTTATTCTCGCTTATGGGGCTTCTCAGCACGGGAATGGCCGCGGTTATGACCTATGCCGCCGGCGTGCAAATTTTCTCCGCATACAACGCGGGAACTGTCACCGGAATGTTGCATATCCCTCTGTGGCCATTCTACATTGTGGAATGTGTAGCCATGGTAATTTTCACCATCACACTGCTCTATGATACCATACTGTCCGCAGGGGCAATTTTCTCTGATGAGCTGTCCGGGGAGGTCCGTTCTGGCTGGAGTTAAATGGAATCAATCACTGCACATTCGTGCAGAATCAGGGGGGTTATTATGAAAAAGGTGAATCGAAGATTTGTCCTGCTATGGACCAAGCGGCTGCTGGTATATCTGGTTGGTCTTTACTGCATGGCCATTGGGGTTGTCTTTTCGGCAAAGTCTGCCCTGGGCGTCAGCCCCGTGGGTTCCCTGGCCAATGTGCTCTATCAGATCGGCCTGGATCAGGATGCGCCCGGCTTCGTCAACCTGGGTAACTGTACAATCGCCGTCTATTGCCTGTATATCTTAGTTGAATTGATCATCCTGCGGAAGGATTTTAAGCCTGCCATGCTGTTGCAGCTGTTGGCCTCCTTCCTCTTCGGACAGTTGGTGAATTTGGCCACGGTCATGATGTCCTTCCTGCCTGCGCCTCCCAACTACGGCATCCGGATGTTGTATCTGCTGTGCAGTATCCCCATGGTCGCGGTGGGGGTCATGCTCTACCTGTCCCCGAACATCCTGCCCGCCCCCGGCGAGGGCATGAGCCTTGCCATCGCCGGCAAGACGGGGCTGTCTGTTGGCTCCGCCAAGACAATTTTCGACTGCTCCCTGACGGTGATCTCCGCGATTACTTCCCTGATCTATTTCCACGGTCTGGTGGGAGTCCGGGAGGGGACTGTCATCTGTGCCCTTCTGGTGGGCTTTGTCATGAGACAGATGCAGAAGGTCTGCCAAGGGGGGCTGCTCCGCTTTGTGGAGCGGGACAGCAAGGTGGATCGCGCGGTTCAGGCTGCTGCCGCCGGCTACAAGCTGGATTCCGCCGGCAAGCCCAAGATCATCATTGCCATTGGCCGGGAGTTCGGTTCCGGGGGTTACGAGATTGGTCAGATGCTGGCGAAGAAGCTGGGGATTACCTTCTACGATCAGCAGCTGAATGAAATGGCTGCCAAGCGCAGCGGGCTTCCCCTGCAAAAGGTGGAGGAGCTGGAGCATCATCTGGTGCGGGAGATCGTCAACGACTTCAAGACTGCTGCCTATGCCATGCACAATGACGCGCTGTCACCGGAGGAGCGCCTGTTTGTGGCGCAGAGCGCCATCATCCACATGATTGCCGCCGGGGACGAAAGCTGCGTCATCATGGGCAGATGCGCGGATTATCTTCTGTATCATGATCCAAACTGCTTCCGCATCTTCATCCATGCCCTCCCGGAAGCTCGAATTGACCGCATTATGAATCAGTTTGACCTGACCCGGGAACAGGCCAAAGTGCAGATGAAGAATACGGATACCTCCCGTGCCCGGCATTATAAGCACTTTACCGGCCGGGATTATGGCAAGCAGGAGTATTATCATCTGGGCGTTGACAGCGGCATGCTGGGTACGGAAGGCAGCGTGGAGCTGATTATGAACGCCATCCGCATGTGGTGTGATGTCCGTGGTACTTCGCCCCTGTCCGTTCTGAAAACCGAAAAATAGTGGTTGCATATATTCCGCATTTGGTTTAAAATGGAAGGATGAATAGGATGGATAAGGGAAAATCCCTTGAGGGATGCCCGGCGTTGTCTTTGAGATAGGGGTTATTTTACAGGTTGACTCCGCCGCCTCTCTGAAAAAGGGAGGCGGCATTTTCAGGTCCTGCTGCCCTGAGAAATTTTTTTTAAATTTTTTTTGGATGCAATAAAAGGGGCTTCTCATGCATTCTATAAGTGAACAGGAGGAAGGTTATGTTAGCTTTTGCTGCAATCATGTCCCCCGACCTGCGGGAGAAACAGGACACTATCATAGAAACGTATCTGAAACGGATTGCCGCAGGGGACCGGGAGGCCCTGGCGCTGCTGTATGAGGAAATCCATGCGTCGGTATATGGTTTTGCCCTTTCCATTTTAAAAAATAAATATGATGCGGAAGACGTGGTGCACGATGCTTTCCTGCGGGTATGGACTGCGGCTGAAAGCTACAAGGCGGAGGGGAAGCCCCTGGCCTGGATTTATACCATCACGCGCAATTTGGCCAACATGCGATTGAGGGAACAGTCGCGGGTTGTGGCCATGGCGCCTGGGGATTGGCATACTATGTTTGCCGATATTCCCACAGTGGATTCTACAGATCGTCTGGTGTTAGAGGCCCTGTTGAGGAGCCTTTCCGATGAAGAACGGCAGATTGTCATGCTGCACAGCATGTCCGGGTTAAAGCATAGGGAGATCGCAGCCATTTCAGATCTGAGGCTTTCCACCGTACTTTCCAAATATAACCGAGCCTTGAGAAAACTTCGCAACATATTAAAGGAGGCAGAGTGATATGGAAAAACATGTGCTGGAAGAAAGAATTCGGACTGCGGTAGAACATGCTGCCCCCGATCAGATGGATCAGATTCTTTCTTCCTGTGAAAAGTCGGATACGACCAGGGATACACCCATCTGCCAAATGCATACCGAAGGCAGGAAGAAGGGAGTCATTCATATGAAGAAGGCAAAAAAATCCGGACTGGCGGCCATCGCAGCCATCGCGGCTGTTTTCGTGCTATGCTTCAGCTACTTGAACCTGTTTCCCGGGAATGGGAGCACACAAATTGATTCTGTGATTATACTGGATGTCAATCCCAGTATCTCTCTGTCCATTGACGCCCAAGAGACGGTTCTCTCGGCGGAGGCCCTCAATGACGAGGGCAGTACGGTTCTGGGGGACTTGGAGCTGAGCAACACGTCGCTGGAAACGGCGATTACCTCCATTGTCAATACCATGTTGCAGGAAGGCTATCTGGGGGATCTGCAAAATACGGTGCTGGTATCGGTGGAAAACCAGGATACAGCCCACAGTGAAGAACTCCGGGAGAAAATATCCCGGCTGATTGACGGCGCCATGCAGGACGGCTCCACGGACGCGGCGATCTTAAGCCAAACCGTCAGTGCGGATGACGCCGAATTGATTGAGCTTGCGGCTCAATATAATATTTCCCTGGGAAAAGCGGCGCTGATCCAAGAGGTGATTGCCCTGGATCCCACATTGACGTTTGAAACGCTGGCGCCCATGACCATCAATGAAATCGCGCTGATTGTCACTTCAAAGAATCTGTCCAGTGATTCGGTGGTCCAGACCGGCGCCGCCAGCGATAAGGCGTATATCAGCCAGGATGAAGCCATGAGCCTGGCGTGCGCACATGCCGGTGTTTCCGCTGAGGATGCCCAAAAGCTCAATGTGGAGTTTGACAGCGAGGACGGGATCATGGTCTACGAGATCGAGTTCAAAATCGGTACAACTGAGTATGAATACGAAATTGATGCCAGCACCGGGGAAATCCTGAAATATGAGATGGAAAACAAGGCCTCAACTTCCGCAACGGAAGGAACAACAGCCGGCGGCAATTCCGACTATATCGGTGAGACCGCCGCAAAGGAAGCGGCGCTGTCCCACGCCGGGGTCAGTGAAAGCGAGACCTACTTTATCAATTGCTTTATTGAGTATGACGACGGGCAGCCGGAATGCTATGGTGTGAAATTCGCGGCGGGAAGCACGGTATACAAGTATGAGATCGACCTGTATTCCGGGACGGTCCTGGCGTGCTACACAGATCCCTATCATCATTCCAACTCCTCGGGAAGCACCTCTGATTCCTCCAGCGCTTCCTATATTGGGGAGAGCGCGGCGTTGAATGTGGCCCTTGAACATGCCGGTGTGGCGGAATCCGGTTTGACCGGCCTGGAGGTGGAGCTGGACGAAGACGGCAACAGGATGGTGTATGAGATTGAGTTCAAGGTGGGACACAGGGAGTATGAATATGAGATTGACGCCTCCACCGGCGATATTTTGAGCTTTGAAATTGATTGAGAGGGGTTCACATGCCCCAAGGTGATCCGTAAAAGTCCATGAAAACAGCCCCGGAAATTTTGCAATTTCCGGGGCTGTGCGCCTGTCAAATGTCAAACGGCTCGGGCGGTTGGCCCTTGGAAAATCCGGGGTGGGGGTCCGGAAGGGGGCTCACCCATTGTGTCAGGCTGATTGACAGCCTCTCTTGGACGGGTTTAAAGGATTACCGGGCGTTGACGATCTCGGCGGTATCCGTGGCGATCATCAGCTCTTCGTTGGTGGGGATGACCAGGACCTTGACCCTGGAGTCGTCGGTGGAGACGATGCGCTCCACGCCGCGACAGTTGTTCTTCTCCGGGTCGATCTTGATGCCCATGAACTCCAGGCCCTCCACGAACTTCAGGCGCATGTCAGCGGAGTTCTCACCCACGCCGGCGGTGAAGATCACGGCATCCACGCCACCCATGGCAGCGGCATACTCAGCGATCATCTTGCGGACGCCGTACTCAAAGACCTCAATGGCCAGAGCGGCCTGCTCGTTGCCGGCGGCTGCGGCGTTGTCCAGATCCCGGAAGTCAGAGGAGACCTGGGAGATGCCCAGAACCCCGGACTTCTTGTTCAGGATGTTCATCATCTCATCCATGGACAGGTTGTACTTGTTCATGATATACTCCATGATGCCGGCGTCCATATCACCGGAACGGGTGCCCATGGGCAGGCCGGCCAGAGGGGTGAGGCCCATGGAGGTGTCCACGGACTTGCCGCCGTCCACAGCGGTGATGGAGGAGCCGTTGCCCAGGTGGCAGGAGACGATCTTCAGCTGGGAGGGATCCTTGCCCAGGATCTCGGCGCAGCGCTTGGAGACGAAGCGGTGAGAGGTGCCGTGGAAGCCGTAGCGGCGCAGCTTGTCCTCCTTGTAGTACTCATAGGGAATTGCATAGGTGTAAGCCTTTGGGGGCATGGTCTGATGGAAGGCGGTGTCGAACACGGCGACCTGGGGAACCTCCTTGCCCAGAACGGCGGTGCAGGCATTGATGCCGATCAGGTTTGCGGGGTTGTGCAGGGGAGCCAGGGGATTGCACTCCTCGATGGTAGCCATGACCTCGTCGGTGATCAGGACGGAGGAAGCGAACTTCTCGCCGCCGTGTACCACTCGGTGCCCCACAGCGTCGATCTCCTTCATGGAAGCGATGACGCCGTTCTCAGGATCCACCAGGGCGTTCAGCACCGCCTGGATGGCCTCGGAATGGGTGGGCATCGCCACATCAATGGCGTCCAGGGTAGCCTTGCCCTCCAGCTGGGGCTTGTAGGTGAACTTGCCGTCGATGCCGATGCGCTCGCAAAGGCCCTTGGCCAGCAGTTCGCCGGTTTCGGGATTCAGCAGCTGATACTTCAGGGAGGAGCTGCCTGCGTTGATAACCAAAATGTTCATGGGAAATCAATCTCCTTTTATTTTAATTTGCAAGGGGCTTGTCAAAGGGCAGTCCCTGGCGGTAAAATAGACACATCCTATTTTAGAACAATTTATGGAAAAGAACAACCTTTTTTTTGATAAATTTCCGGTCAGGAGGGAAGAAGTTGCAGGTTGCGGGAATCATAGCGGAATATAATCCGTTCCATCGGGGCCATGGCTGGCAGATCGCTGAGCTGCGCCGCCGGCTGGGGAGGGATACGGCTGTTGTCTGTGCCATGAGTGGGAACTGGGTGCAGCGGGGGGACGCCGCCCTGCTGGAAAAGCATCAAAGGGCGGCCATGGCCCTGGAGGGGGGCGCGGACCTGGTGCTGGAGCTTCCCCTGACCTGGGCGGTTTCCTCGGCGGAGCGCTTCGCCAGGGGGGGTGTGGAGGTCCTGGCCGGTACCGGGCTGGTGGATACCCTGGTATTCGGCAGCGAGAGCGGCGACTTGCCGGGGCTTCAAAGGGCGGCGGAGTACCTGCTGTCGGAGGCCTATGGGAGGAGGCTGCGTCAGGCGCTGAAAAGCGGCTGTTCCTTTGCTGCGGCCCGGCAAATAGCTCTGGAGCAAGAGGCTTCGATTCCTGCATGGAACACGGCGGAGGCCCCCAATGACCAGCTTGCCCTGGAATATCTGAAAGCCCTGCATAATAAGAACATAACTCCCCTGGCCATACGCCGCAGGGGAGCTGAGCACGACGGCCCGGCCCGGGAGGGGATTGCCTCGGCCTCTGTCCTGCGGAAAATGGCCCTGGCAGGGGAGGATATCTCCGGATATTTGCTGCCTGGGACGGAAGTGGCCCGGGCAGGGCTGGCCGCCTTGGAATACGGTGAGCGGGGGGTGTTGGCCCTCCTGCGGCGGATGGGCGGGGAGGACTTCCGGAAGCTGCCCGATTGCTCGGAGGGGCTGGAAAACCGGATGGCGGAGGCGGTGAGGGAATCCGCCAGCGTCCAAGAGGTCTGCCAACGGGCCAAGACCAAGCGCTATGCCTATGCCCGCCTGCGGCGGCTGGTGATCTGGAGCTATCTGGGGCTGACTGAGGCGGATTTTCCGGAGCGGGTGGCCTGCCTGCGGGTGTTGGCGGCCAACCGGCGGGGGCTGGAGCTCCTCCATCAGATGAAGAAGACCGCCCTGCTTCCCGTGGTGACAAGGCCCGCCGCCGCCCGGCGGATGGGAAAGGGGGTTCAGCGCCAGCTGGAGCTGGAGTCCAGGGCCACAGACCTGTGGCAGCTGTGCCGGAAAAATCCCGGCCCCGGGGGCACGGAGTGGACCATGGGACCCGTTTTGAAAGGGATAACAGGCAATCATAAGTAAAAGACAGGCTGTGGAAAAACCGATTTTCGCAAGCCCTTCAGCCCGCAAAGGCGGGGGATTCATCGCGTGGGCGACTGCGGGCGGCAATCCTTCGAGAAAATGCTTGTTTGTTCAAGAGAGCCTGTCATCTGTCTTTAGTTAAGAGCTTCAGGATGCGGGGGAACAGCTTGGTCTCCGCCCTGGCCAGGAGGCCGTCATAACAGATGAAGATGAAGTTGCCCAGCAGTAGGGTGGCAAGGGTCAACCAGAGGCCGCCGAGACCGGTGTTCGCCCAGTTACCGCCGTAGAGCACATAGAGCAGAATCCGGTAAAGCAGCAGGACATCCCCGTTGAAGAGGACAAACCGGATACACCAGCCCGGAACGGCGGGGAGCTTTGCCACCAGCGGACGCAGCAGGGGATACCAGCCCAGCAGGCATAGATATAGGATGGCCAGCTCCTTGTCCGGGCACAGGATCAGGGCTAACAGGCCGGAGGCCAGCCAGTGCATGACCCCATAACGGTTGCTGCAAGACAGGCGCACCGCTTCCACGCATAAGCCTGCGATGAGGGGGGCGACAAAGGTTCCGATGCCCATGGCTCCCCCCAGGATCTGAATCAGGAGAGAAAGGCCGGTGAATAATCCGCTCACGGCGATTTTTTTCGCCAGGGAGGAATTTCGTTTCATTTCATGGGAACCTCCTTTGGCAGGTTATTTATTTGCCTTTTTGGCGTGGAAGTGGCCGAAGCGGAAATAGGTGCTTTTCAGCTTCCGGGTGGCGGGATAGATCACCCGCACCCCGTGGCAGCCGGCGTCATCCTCTTCCGGGGTGACAAAGGCGTAGAGCCAACCGTGTTCCCGGCAGTGGCCCCGGGTCAGATAGCCGGTTTCCGCGTATAGGCTCCACCCTGTCTCCGTGACCGTCCGGCCGCAGTAGGGGCACTGCCACTTGGCGCACTCAGGGCTTTCTAACAGGGCTTCCCGGGAGGAATAGGAGCTGATCTGTGCCCGGGACAGGGGCTGAGCCTCCGCCAGGGCGGCAGTCTCCATCTCCTTGGCCTTGACCCGCAGCTCCTCAGCCCGGATCACCCGGAGCTCCTCCCGCTTGGCCCGGATCACCTGGGTGGAAGGCAGTTCGCCGTACTTTTCCAGGATGGCAATCCCAACCAGGGCGGTATAATAGGCGTCATTGGCGGCGTCGTGGAACTCCTCCGGGGCCTCAATGCCCAGCTGCTCCACAACGTCCTTCAGGCTGTATTGATGGGTGTATTCCTGAAGCAGGTAAGCATAACCTGCCTGTAGGTCGTAAACATCCCCGAACCAGTCGGCGGGCATGTTGTACTTTTCCAGATTCGCGTGGAGCACGGAAATATCGCTGCTGCCCCAGCTGATCAGGCGGGCATTCGGGCCGCACCAGGCCTTGAACTCCTTGATGACGGTGCGGAAGCCCTTGGCGTCCCGGAGATCCTTCTTTGTAAAGGGCAGAATTTTGCGGACATGGTGGTGGATCACATGATGGAAGGTGGGGCGGATGTATTCCTTGTAGGTATCCGCGATCCTTCCGTTCTCCACCTTGGCTGCGCCGATCTCTATGATCTCGTCAAAGCGGTCGGCCTCTGTTTTGGGATATCCCATATTCCATTCCATGTCAAAAACAATATCACTCATAGAATTGACGCTTCTCTTTCATCAAAAAATACCAAAAGTATCATAGCGTTTTTTTAGGATAAAGTCAACCGATCCCGCAGGCAAATTGGAAAATGCGGAGGATAGATGGGCTGACCCTCAGACCCGGATGACAAAGAAACGGCATAGCCAAAGCTACGCCGTTTCAAACATAGGTTTTTTAAACTGTCAGGGGAAGGTTGAATTACTTCAGCTCCACCTTTGCACCCTGCTCCTCGACCTTGGCCTTGATGGACTCGGCCTCCTCCTTGGAAGCGCCCTCCTTGATCTTGGCGTCGGGGGTTTCAACCAGCTTCTTAGCCTCAGCCAGGCCCAGGCCGGAGATCTCCCGGACAACCTTGATGACCTTGATCTTCTGAGCGCCCACGTCGGTCAGAACGACGTCGAACTCAGTCTTCTCTTCCACAGCGGGAGCGGCAGCAGCGCCGGCAGCGGGAGCGGCCATAGCCATAGCGGAAACGCCGAACTCCTCTTCCAGAGCTTCCTTCAGCTCCTTGACTTCCAGCAGGGACAGAGCCTTCAGCTCTTCAACAATAGCAGTGATCTTTTCGCTTGCCATGATAATATACCTCCGATATAATAAATTTGAATTCCTGATTGAGCAGGGAAAATGATTGCAGAAACATTATTCTGCCGCAGGAGCTTCCCCGCTGCCTTCTTCCTTGGCGATGATGGCGTCCAGGACGCAGATCAGGCCGATAACAGGGCCGCAGACGGCGCCAACCAGCTGAGCCTGCAGATCCTTCTTGCTGGACAGGCCGGACAGCTGAGCGATTTCCTCAGCGGACAGAATCTTGCCATCGACGAAAGCAGCCTTAACGGCAAACTTGTTGTTCAGCTTCCGGGCGTAATCGGTGAGTACCCGCAGGGGGACAATGGGGTCGTCGCCGGTGGTGGCCAGAGCGGTGGTGCCGTTGAGGACGCTGTCCAGCTCGCTGTAACCCAGGGCGTTGATGGCGCGGCGGGCCATCGTGTTCTTGATGACAGTATACTCAACGCCTTCCTTGCGCAGCTCGGTACGCAGCTCGGTATCCTGAGCCACGGTAATGCCCTCGTAGTTGACCAGCACGCCGCAGGACGCGTTCTGCATGCGCTGGGTCAGCGCGGCAACAACAGCCTGCTTTTCACTTAAAACCTGTGCATTAGGCATATTGTTTCACCTCCATAACAAATAAAAAATCCTCCGCGTCAAAGGACAGGAGGACAGAGCAGTCAAAGAATTCACTTTGAAAGCACTCTCGGCAGGCGGATGGAGATCCTTACACGAAATGTACCTGCTGTCTTTGAACGCAAAAAATATTATATCAGACCGGTCATATTCTGTCAAGGGAATATGACCGGATCTGATAAAAATTCTGCAAAACTCCTGGAAACAGAGGATCCCTCAGCGGGATCAGATCAGCTTGTTGGGAGCAATCTTCACGCCGGGGCCCATGGTGGAAGCCACGGTGCAGGAGCGGATATACTGGCCCTTTGCGGCGGCGGGCTTGGCCTTGATGATGGCGCCGATCAGGGCGGAGAAGTTCTCCTCCAGCTTCTCGGGGCCGAAGGAAACCTTGCCGATGGGGCAGTGGATGATGTTGGTCTTGTCCAAACGATACTCCACCTTACCGGCCTTGGCGTCCTTAACAGCCTGCGCGGCGTTGGGGGTCACGGTGCCGGACTTGGGGGAGGGCATCAGGCCCTTGGGACCCAGGACGCGGCCCAGGCGGCCGACGAACTTCATCATATCGGGGGTTGCGATGACGACATCATAGTCGAACCAGTTTTCCTTCTGGATCTTCTCCACCATGTCCATGGCGCCCACATAATCCGCGCCGGCTTCCTTAGCGGCCTCAGCCTGCGCGCCCTGGGCGAACACCAGGATACGGACGTTCTTACCGGTGCCGTCGGGCAGCACGATTTCACCCCGGACCTGCTGGTCAGCGTGACGGGAGTCAACGCCGAGCTTCACATGAAGCTCCACAGTTTCATCAAACTTCGCAGGAGCGGTTTTTACGACCAGAGCCAGAGCTTCTTGGGGATCGTACTGAGTAGCCTTGTCGATCTGCTTGGCGCTGTCGGTATATTTCTTACCTCTAAACAATGTTAATATCCTCCTTACAGTGGTGATTCGGAATCATCCTCCCACCTATTGGAGATCCTTTCTTCAGATCTCCGCAAACAAATGAGACGGCGCATGACCCGGGGGAGCGGGCCAAACACACGATGGAATAAATCTTTAGTCAGCGATGACAACGCCCATGGAGCGGCAGGTGCCGGCGATCATGCTTATGGCCGCTTCAATGGAGGCCGCGTTCAGGTCGGGCATCTTTGTCTCGGCGATCTTGCGGACGTCTTCCTTGCTGATGGTAGCCACCTTGGTCTTGTTGGGGACACCGGAACCGGACTCGATGTTGCAGGCCTTCTTGATCAGGACGGCTGCGGGGGGAGTCTTGGTGATAAAGGTGAAGGAACGGTCCGCGTAAACGGTGATGACTACGGGGATAATCAGACCGGCGTCCTTCTTGGTACGCTCATTGAATTCCTTCGTAAATGCGCCGATGTTGACGCCGTGCTGACCCAGAGCGGGGCCGACAGGAGGGGCAGGGGTTGCCTTACCTGCGGGGATCTGGAGCTTAACATAACCAGTAATTTTCTGTGCCACTAGTGAGCACCTCCTTGAAAAATTGTGGTAACCATGCACACCCTTCGTGTGCCGGAGCCGCAGAAGCTCTGCGGCGATTGGCGGAGCAGAGGGCTCCTCCCACGTTGCCGGACAGGTCCGGACTTTTTGTTGCGATTACGCAAGTGTAATGCAGCTTGTTTTTAATCAGTCACAGGGGCCACCTGTTGTAAATCCAGAGTAACAGGAGTCTCGCGGCTAAACATAGACACGACCACGCGAACCTTACCACTGCCGGCGTCGATCTCTTCCACAACGCCATTGTAGGATTCCATGGGACCATCTATAATTCTCACGGTCTCGCCAACCTTGTAAGGGATCACAATCCTGGGACTTACAACGTCGTTGAGCTTGTAAGGAATCACAACTTCTTCTTGCTCCGTTTCATCCTCGATCCCCCAGGCGGCGACCTCCGCCGAAGTCAAGGGCAGGGGCTTATCACCGCTTCCCACGAAGCCGGTCACGCCCCGGATGTTGCGCACGATATGCCAGGTTTCATCGGTGTAAATCATCTTGATGAAAACATAGCCGGGAAACACCTTGCGCTCCACCGTCTTTTCTCCGTTGTCGGTATATTCGGTGACGGTTTCCATGGGGATATAGATCCGATGAATCAGATCATGAAGATTGCGGTTATCTACGTGCTTCTGCAGGGCAGTCAGCACCGTGTTTTCGTAGCCGGAGTAAGTCTGAACCACATACCATTTAGCATTTTCAGCCATCACACATCACCTTAATTGAATAGGTTAATCAGTGCTTTGACCACAGCAACTGCCAGTGCGTCAAAAATCCAGATGAAAACGCCAATGATCAGCACGCAGATAATCACGATGATCGTGTTATTGATGGTCTGGCTGCGGGTGGGCCACTGAACTTTCTTCAGTTCGCTCTTCATTTCGCGGCACCATTTCGTGACGCGCTTCCAAGCTCGGACGAAGATATTAGGCTTCTTCTCCTTGGCCTTAGCTACTTTCTTTTCAGCCTTGGCCTGGATATCGGCCTTCTTTTCGTTCTCTGCCATTTCAACACACCCTTCTTTTAGCGAGTTTGACATGAATCTTATTTGGTTTCAACATGCTTTGTGTGCTTTCTGCAGAAGGGGCAATACTTGTTCATCTCAAGACGATCAGGATCGTTTTTCTTGTTCTTATTGGTATTGTAGTTTCTCTGCTTGCACTCGGAACATCTCAGTGTGATCTTCACACGCGCACCTGCTTTGGCCATTCTTTGGCACCTCCTTATCATTTCGGCCGCCCGAAAAATAAAGCGCCGGAACCGGAGCTTTACCCTACGGGGTATAAAGTTCTGCCGGTTTCCAGCGCAAACTAGCCCTGCCATGGCGCAGGGCTGGTATCCCATTGGAGTTCGGCAGGTCTTGCCTCCCTATTTCTGCTTCCGGAGAACCGGCGCGGCGAAGGGGACTCCTGCTCACATACAGGCAAAAATGAGCATAAAAATAGAGCCTCTTCTCACAGGTGGTACAAGTGTAACATAGTATCACCCGGCCGTCAAGGCTTTTTTTGAAAAAATTTCATGATATTTTGGCTTGGTTTGTCTCTTCTCTGGACTTCTGCCGGGCAATTTGATAAAATAACGATATCAACTTGATTCTGCGTGAAGTCTGGAGGAAATACGATGCGGATTATGGCGATTGATTACGGAGATGCCCACACCGGGGTGGCGATCTCCGATCCCCTGGGGATGTTGGCCGGACGGGCCGTCACCATTGACAGCCGGAGCCAGGAGGTGGTGCTGGAGCGGATCTGCCGGCTGGTGAAGGAACATGGCGTGGAGGAGCTGGTGCTGGGCCACCCGGTGAATATGGATGGAACTCGTGGCCCCCGTGCGGAGAAATACGAAGCCTTTGGAAGGCGTTTGCAGGAGGCCGCGGGCCTCCCGGTTGTCCTATGGGATGAGCGGCGCACCTCGGTGGAGGCCCACCAGATCCTCTCCGATTCCGGAAAGAAGATGAAAAAGCACAAGTCCAAGGTGGATGCTGTTGCGGCGACCCTGATTTTGGAGGGGTATCTGGCCTTTAAGCGCACACATGGGTAATGGAACGGCCTGGGGCTACATGGCCACAGGCCGTATTTTCCGCACTGTATCATATTAGATAATATAAAATGTACGGGGCTTATGGGTCCTTCACCAGACGGCAGTAGGTCTGCGTGATCTCCCGCAGCCGGTGGGCAACCCCGTCATTGATGGCCTCCCGGCGCACGCGCCAAGCCCAGTTGTGGGGCCCGGAGGTGCCGGGGGTGTTCATGCGCGCGTCGCCGCCCAGGCCCAGAATGTCCTGGAGGGGCGCCATAGCCAGGACACAGGGAGACCCCCAGGCGCCGCAGACGGCGCCCCAGCCCAGTCCCTCGTCCTCCCGCAGCCGCAGGTAGCGGGTGGCGAAATCCCGCTCCTCCCAACTGCTTGTGGTGGTCAGCCAATGGACAAAGGTGGCGGTGTCATGGGTGGCGGTGTACATGACAGCGTTCACCGGACAGGCGTGGGGGAGGAAATAGGAGGAGCCGGAGGGATCGAAGGCATTCACCAGCACACGCATGCCGGGCAGCCCGGAATCCTGCACCAGCTTCACGGCGGACTCGCTGAGCAGGCCCAGATCCTCCGCGATGAAGTCCGCGTCGGGAACCTTGGCGCGCAGGGCGTCGATGAGCTTCATGCCGGGGCCTTTGCACCACTTGCCGGTCAGGGCGTTCTCGCAGTCCGGGTCAATGGCCCAGAAGGTGTCAAAGCCCCGAAAATGGTCAAAACGCATGACATCATAGAAGGCCAGGTTGTTGCTGATGCGGCTGCACCACCAGGCAAAGCCCTCCTTCCGGTGATTTTCCCAGTTGTAGAGGGGGTTGCCCCAGCGCTGTCCGGTGGCGGAGAAGGCATCGGCGGGCACGCCGGCCACGGCGGTGCAGTTCAGATCTTTGTCCACCAGAAAGTATTCCGGGTGGGTCCAGACGTCGGCGGAGTTGTGGGAGACGTAGATGGGGAGATCCCCGATGATCTTGACGTGGTTTTTCTTCGCATAGGCGTGGATGGCATTCCACTGCTGGAAGAACAGGTATTGACAGAAGCCGTGGAAGCGGATCTCATCGGCCAGCAGCCCGTTGTACTTTTTGATGGCTTCCGGGGTGCGGTGGAGCAGATCCTTGTCCGGCCAGTTCGGCAGATCCACGTTGCCGAAGTATTTCCCGGCGGCCATAAACAGGCAGTAATCCGGCAGCCAGTAGGAATGCTCCCGGGCAAAGACCTCAGCCTCGGCCTTCATCTCCCCGGTGGCCCGCTCAAAGGCAAGGCGCAGCAGCACCGGATGGGTGCGTATGACCCGGTAAAAGTCCACATGGTCGGGGTTATCCACCCTGGCGGTATCCGCCTCGGCCTGGGTTAGTAGGCCCTGCTCCACCAGTAGGTCCGGGTCGATGAGCAAGGGGTTGCCTGCGAACACAGAGGGAGACATATAGGGGGAGTTGCCCAGCCCGATGGGCACCAGGGGGAGAATCTGCCAGTAGCTCTGGCCGGCCTTGTGGAGAAAGTCAATGAAGTGAAACGCCTCTTTGCCCATGGAACCAATCCCGTAGGGGCCGGGGAGGGAGGTGATGTGCATCAAGATGCCGCTGGATCGCTGTTTCATCGCGCGTGTCCTCCTTGTCTGTTTTTCCTATCCTACATTTTAATTCAGAAGGAAAAGGCTGTCAATGAGCTTGCGGACACGGCCGGCAAAGGCTCTCACAAAATGCAAGGGCCTTGCCCCGTACGCCGCCGGAAAAAACTATGGCTATTTCTCAAAAAGTATGCTATAATAAGTCAAATTTGCGTTTTAAAGGAGAACTTCCATGATTACCGTTTCCGACGTGGGCCTCCAGTACGGAGGCACGGTTCTGTTCAGCCATGTGGATCTGCAGTTTACCCGGGGGAACTGCTACGGCATCATCGGCGCCAACGGCGCAGGAAAATCCACCTTTTTGAGGATTTTGTCCGGCGAATTGGACTCCACCAATGGTGAGGTTTCCATCTTGCCCAACGTGCGCATGTCCGTCCTGAAGCAGGATCAGAACCTCTATGATGCTTATACGGTCATTGACACCGTGATTATGGGTCACAAGCGGCTCTATGATATAGGGCAGGAGAAGGACGCCATCTATGCCAAGGAAGAGATGACCGATGAGGATGGCATGCGTGCCTGTGAGCTGGAGGAGGAGTATGCGGAGCTGGGGGGTTGGGAGGCTGAGTCTGACGCCTCCCGGATTCTCCAGGGCCTGGGGATCCCCGCCTCCTGCCACTATGACCTGACCGGCTCTCTGGATGGCCGCTGGAAGGTGAAGGTCCTGCTGGCCCAGGCGCTCTTTGGCAATCCTGACATCCTGCTGTTGGACGAGCCGACCAACAACCTGGATATCAACGCCATCAACTGGCTGGAGGACTTCCTGCTGGACTTTCCCGGCACCGTGATCTGTGTCAGCCATGACCGCCACTTCCTGAATACCATCTGCACCCACATCGTGGATATCGACTATGGCAAAATCAAGATGTATGTGGGCAATTACGACTTCTGGTATGAATCCTCTCAGTTGATGCAGAACCTGATTAAGAACCAGAATAAGCGCAATGAGGAGAAGATCAAGGAGCTACAGGAGTTTGTGGCCCGTTTTTCCGCCAACAAGTCAAAGTCCAAGCAGGCCACAGCCCGGCGGAAGCTGCTGGACAAGCTGACGGTGGAGGAAATGCCTGCCTCCTCCCGGCGCTATCCCTATGTGGGCTTTACCCCCAACCGGGAGGTGGGTAAGGATATCCTGTTAGTCACCGACGTCAGCAAAACCATTGACGGGGTGAAGGTCCTGGATCGGGTCAGCTTCATCGTACAGCACGGCGACAAGATCGCCCTGGTGGGGGACAATGAATTGGCCCGGACCACCCTGTTTCAGATTCTGGTGGGGGAGCTGGAGCCTGACGAGGGCACCGTCAAGTGGGGACAGACCACCAGCCAGGCCTATTTCCCCAAGGATAACTCCGCCTACTTTAATGGCAATGAGGATACGCTGATTGATTGGCTGCGCCAGTATTCCCAGGACAAGCACGAATCCTATCTCCGGGCTTTCCTGGGCCGGATGCTCTTCTCCGGCGAGGATGTGTACAAGCCGGTCAAGGTGCTTTCCGGTGGTGAAAAGGTCCGCTGTATGCTGTCCAAGATGATGATGAGCGGGGCCAATGTGCTTCTGCTGGATCAGCCCACCAACCACCTGGATCTGGAGTCCATTGCCGCCCTGAACAACGGCCTGATGAACGTGAATTGCAACATCCTGCTGGCCACCCACGACCACCAGATGCTCCAATCCGTCTGCAACCGTGTGTTTGACTTCACGCCTGACGGCAAGCTGATCGACCGCGCCATGACCTATGATGAATACCTGGAGCTGAACAAGCCCCGGGAATAAGCCGTAAATAACCTCTGCCCTGTTTCGATTTTACGTCGAAACGGGGCGGTTTTTGCTGTTTATGACATTCTATTTTCTCATAGGGGACATGGAAGCGCTTTTCATCCGCCTCCACCGGTTCAGGGCGGAACTTGGGGTGAGGGATCTTAATCAGCGCCACGTCCACGGGCAAATGCCGGTCAAAGAGCTTGGGGACCATCCGGACAATCTCCCCTTTGCACAAGGGATATCTTTTTCAGGGGGTTTTTGCCGGGAAGTTCTATCCGGGAACCCGAAGCATAGATTGTGGTACAGCCTGGACAAAGGGAGAGTGGGGAATGGTATGGAAAACTGGAAGTCATTTGACGAGGCGGCGGGCTGCCTGCCCCGGGAGCTGAGGCTGGCGGCGCAGGCGCTGCCAGAAGAGATCCGCAGCTCTTGCGAGGAGCTGCGCCTGCGGGCGGGACGGTGTATCAGCTGGTCGGATCCCTTTGGGGAGCATCCGATCTTGATTTCCGGACGGCCGCTGACGGTCAGCGAGGATGACCTGCGCATGATGGTGGAGCTGGCCACCCGCTCCTCCTTTCACACGGCGCTGGAGCGACTGCGAAGCGGCTTTGTCACCCTGAAGGGCGGGCATAGGCTGGGCCTGTGCGGGACAGTCACCACGGAGGGGGGGTGTCGTGCAAAATTTCCTCCATCTGTCCTCCGTCAATCTGCGCATTGCCCGGGAGAAGCCCGGCGTGGGGAAGGGGCTGCTGCCCCGGCTTTTGGAGGGACGGACCATGAAAAACACCTTAATATTATCCCCGCCCGGGAATGGAAAGACCACCCTCCTCCGGGATCTGATCCGTCAGCTTTCGGACGGGCCCCAGGCGCTTCGGGTGGGCCTGGTGGACGAGCGGGGAGAGGTGGCCGCTTTGTACCATGGCGTCCCCCAGATGAATGTGGGGACGCGAACAGATGTCATTGACGGCTGCCTCAAAAGCGTGGGGCTTCTGCTCCTTCTGCGCAGTATGAACCCCAATGTGCTGGCAGTGGACGAGATCACAGCCCCGGAGGACGTGGATGCCCTGACCATGGCGGCAAACTGCGGCGTCTCTCTGCTGGCCACCGCCCATGGCGGAGACCGGGGGGATCTGGAACGCAGGCCCCTGTACCGCCGCCTGCTGGAGCAGGGGATCTTCCGGCTGCTCCTCCGCATTGAGCTGTCTGGCGGACAGCGGATCTACCGGGTGGAAGCGTTGGAATGATCCGGGGGATTGGCGGATTGCTGGCCTTTGGCGGCTGTTTCTTCCTGGGACTGAGGAAGGCGGGGGCCCTTCGGGAGCGGGAACGGAGCCTGGAGCGGGCCGCAGACGATATGGAGGAGCTGGCCCGGCTTCTGGAGTGGAACGGCGCCCCCCTTGCAGAGCTGCTGACCAAAATGCAGGCCCGGGACGGGCCGTTGAGGCCGGTCTATCAGCGCTGCCTGGGGGAGCTGGAACAGCCTGACCGGGGGGGCTTCGCCCAAATCTGGCGGGAGGCCCTGCTGGCCTCCAGGAAGTTTTCCGCCGAGGGGTTGGAAACCCTGGCCGGGGCGGGGAGCCTGCTGGGGCAATTCCACCGGCGGCGGCAGGCGGAGGGGTTGAACGCGCTGGGCGCCAGGCTCCGAAGCCTGGCCGCTGAGGCCGGAGAGGAACGAAAGCGAATGGGCAGGGTATACTGTGTAGCTGGTGGGGCGGCAGGGCTGTTGCTGGTGATCGTACTGCTTTGAAGGAGAACTGCATGGACGTTGATTTGATTTTTAAAATAGCCGCCGTGGGCATTTTGGTTTCGGTGCTCAATATGGTGCTGTCCCGATCCGGGCGGGATGAACAGGCAATGATGACCACCCTTGCCGGGCTGATCGTGGTGTTGATGATGGTGGTGCAGCAAATCAGCAGCCTGTTTAATCTGGTAAAGAGCCTGTTCAACCTCTGATGGAACTGACTCTGAAGATTGCCGCCGCAGCCGTGGCCGGGGCTCTCTGCGCGGTCACCCTGCGAAAGCAAAGCCCGGAAATCGCCCTGGTATTGGGCCTGACGGCGGGGATGCTGGTGCTGTCCTGGGCGGTGGGGCTGCTGCAGGAGGCGGCGGAGTTCCTGACCGAGCTGGCTGAGCTGGCGGGAGTCTCCACCGAGCTGCTGGTCCCCCTGGCCAAGACTGCGGGGATCGCCCTGGTGACCCACCTGGGGGGATCCCTGTGCAAGGACGCCGGGGAGAGCGGAATCGCGGCGGCGTTGGAGTTCGCCGGGGGCGCCGCAGCCATCTGTGCAGCCCTGCCCCTGATGCGGGCGGTGTTGGAAGGGTTAAAAGCCCTGATGTAGGAGACGTTTATGAAAACAATTCGATGCCTGGTGCTGCTCTGCCTGAGCCTGCTGCTTCTGGCGGTGTGCCCGGGGCGGGCAAGCGCCACAGAAATTCTGGAGGAGCAGTGGGAGGCCCTGGATCCGGAGGCCTTGGAAGCTGCTGCGGGAGACGCGCTGGAGGGCGTTGACCTGAGCCCGTCCATCAACCTGGCCGACGGGCTGAAAACCCTGGCGGAGCGGGGACTCAACGCCTTGCAGGACGTGCTCAGCTCCACCATCCGCACCGGTGTGCTGTTGTTGCTGGCCACCATGCTCTGCGGCCTTCTGGATGTGCCCCAGGGGGCGCTGAAGATGAAGGGGCCGGACTTGACCGCACTGGTGGGAACCACGGCCATCCTGGCCCTGTCCATGACGGACGTCAGTTCTTTAGCCGCCATGGGAAGGGAAACCATGGAGCAGCTGGAGCAATTTTCAAAGGCGCTCATGCCCACCATGACCGCCGCAGCTGTGGCCAGCGGCTCCGCTTCCGGGGCGGTGGTGCGCCAGACGGCCGCCATGCTGTTTTCCGATGTCCTGCTGGCCCTGATGAACCGGCTGCTGCTGCCCATGGTCTACCTGTATACGGCGGTCTGCGCCGGGCATGCGGCGGTGGGAAATGAGGGGCTGCGGAAGATCGCGGGGCTGCTCAAGTGGGGGATCACCACCCTTCTCGCTGCCGTGCTGACGGCCTATGTGACTTGGCTGACCGCTGCGTCAGCCATCGCGGGGACGGCAGACGCCTTGGCGGCAAAGACCACCAGCTTTGCCATCTCCGGCATGGTGCCGGTGGTGGGGGGAATCCTGGCCTCTGCGACTGAGACGGTGATGGCAGGCGCGGGGTTTCTCAAAAACGCGGTGGGAATCTATGGCCTGCTGGTCACACTGGCATTTTTCCTGCTGCCCTTTTTACAGCTGGGGGCGCATTACCTGGTCTATAAAGTGACCGCCGCCCTGTCGGCAACCCTGTCTGGCGGACGGATCGCCGTGCTGATCGGGGATATGGGAACGGCCTTTGGCCTGATCCTTGGTATGACGGGAGCGGGAACCTTGGTATTGCTGGTGTCCATGGTCTCGGGCATCGCGGTGACAGTAAGATGACGGCGGCGGTAAAGGGCTGGCTGCTGTCCATGGTGGCGGCAGCCCTGATTGTGGCCCTGCTGGATGTGCTGACCCCGGAGGGGCTCCCCAAGAAGGTTGGCCGTTTGCTGGGGGGGATGCTGCTTTTGCTGGTCATCATCCGGCCGGTGTTCAAACTGGAGAACATCCGGCTGGCGCAGTACCTGTCCCAGGGGCTGTTGGCGGACGCGCAGTGGGATAATACCCTGGAGGAGACGGACAAAACTTTGCTGGAAGACCTCATAATCGAGAACTGTCAGACATATATTGAAGCGCAGGCGGCGGCGCTGGGGGCTGAGTGCCAGGTGACAGTGACCTGTGAGTGGCAGGATGACATCCCGGTTCCCAAGTGGGTTCTGGTGGAGGGAACCCTGAGCCAGGAGCAGCGAGCCCGGCTGGCCGCCGAGATCTTGCAGGATTTTGGAATCCCGGAAGAGGATCAGACGTACAGGGAGGCGGCTCCGTGAAAAAAGAGGACTGGAAGCAAATAAGCCGGAAATGGCTGGATAAGGGAAAGGGGCTGCGCTGGGCGCTGCTGGTCATCCTGGTGGGGGTTGTGCTGCTGTGCATTCCCACCCGGGAGGAGAGCCGGGAGGCAGCGGTGGAGACAACTTCGGTCCGGAGCACGGCGGACTATGATGTGTCTGCCCTGGAGGAAAAGCTAGCTCAGGTCCTGAGCCAAATTGACGGTGTGGGGGAGGTCAGCGTGGTGTTGACGCTGAAATCCGGCACCCGGCAGGTTTACGCGACGGAAAAGACGGAGAGTTCGGATTCCGGGGGCAGTGACAGCGAAGAAACTGTGGCCCGGATTTCCACAGGCTCCGGAACGGAGGCGGCGTTGGAGGTTATGGAGGTCTATCCCACCTTCCAGGGGGCATTGATCGTCTGTGATGGTGGGAATATTGCATCGGTTCAGCTGGCGGTGACCCGAAGCGTCGCGGCGCTGACTGGCCTGAGTACGGAAAAAATATCAGTGTGCGGGAGAAAGTGAGGTACAGGTACAATGAAGAAGTTGTGGAAACGGAATGCAGTGGTGGTGGCAGTGGTGCTGTTCATCTGCGTGGCGGCCTATCTGAACTGGTCCTATTCCAGGGTGGACTCGGACGCCACGGAGGCTTTGGATACGGAGACCACCACCCGGACCCTGGGGGAGGCTGTGCTGGTCAGCAGCGAAGAGGAGCAGGCGGAGAATGTGATCTACTCTGACGCGGAGAGCATGGACTCCTATTTTGATTCCGCCCGACTGAGCCGGGAGCAGGCCAGGGACGAGGCCCTTGCGATCCTACAGGAGACGATGGATGATGAGCAGGCCACGGAGGAGGCCCGGAACATGGCGGCGGAGTCCATCACAGCCATGGCGGCCTGCAGCCTGGCGGAATCTGAGATCGAGGGCCTGGTGGCGGCAAAGGGATACTCCAACTGTGTGGCCTATGTCAATGACGAGAGCGCCAGCATCGTGGTGGGGACGACAGACGAGGGTCTGACAGACACCGATGTTGCCATTATCACAGACATTGTCCGGGACGAGACCGGCCTGACTGCCTCCCGGATTAAAGTCATCGAGACAAATGTGAATTGATGCAAAGCCCCGTCAAGGGGTGGGTCCCCCAACATAGGCCGCCGGCCGGGGTTTAACCCTCATTTGGTTCCCTTGTAAAGCAAAATTGTTGTTGTATTTTTCTCAGTTTGTGATACAATACAGAAAAAGGACGAACCGAATAAGGAGCGTGTACAATATGGCTGAATTGAAGGAATACGTCTCTCAGCAGGAGGAGTTGGGTACCATCCATATTTCCCAGGAGGTGATCTCCTCCATCGCGGCTGTGGCTGCGGCAGAGGTGGAGGGCGTCAGCGGGATCGTTGGCGGACGGGATTTGACTGATAAGCTGGGCAACCATAAGGTGAGCCCCGGCAAGGGAATCCATCTGACCATCACCGATGAGGCCGTGGTGGTGGAGCTATCCATCACGGTGGACTGCATCGCCGCTGTGCGCAAGGTGGCCGAGCAGGTGCAGGATGCCGTGATCTCCAGCGTGCGGGATATGACCGGCCTGACTGTGAACCGCGTCAATGTCAATGTGACCGGCATTACCTTTCAGGCGTAACGAAAAATATTCATAAGAATAGGATAATTTTGGGCGCCGTGGGGCTTGTCTCCACGGCGTCCTTTGTTGTATAATACAGTATAAAATATGTATAATTGATAAAATAGGTTCCGTATGCGAATTAGAACGGAACGATGGAGGAAAGAAATATGACAAGAACGACGGCACGGGAAATTGCAGTCCACTTTGCGTTTGAGTTGGGCTTTACCAACGAATCCGCGGAAGAGCTTCTGGACCACATGCTGACCCGGGAGGTCTTCGCGTCCACCGCACAGGTGGAGCCGCTGTATGAGGAGTTCCCCGATGAGGAACAGCTGGCCTATATCCGCAAGGTGGTCAAGGGCGTTGGCGAGCACGGCTATGAGCTGGACCTGGAAATTGAGAAGTACGCCAAGGGCTGGAAGTTCAGCCGTCTGCCCCGCACGGCCACGGCAATCATGCGTGTCGCCATGTATGAGGTGCTTTATATGCCTGAGATTCCCAATAAGGTTGCCATCAATGAGGCCGTGGAGCTGGCAAAGGGCTATGAGGATTCCCGGGTTGTTCGGTATATCAATGGCATCCTTGGCTCCTTTGTGCGTGCCGAGTTTGGAGATCAGGCATGAGTACCCTAGGCATTGATACCAGCAATTATACCACCTCTGCGGCGGTCTTTAATCCGGAGGGCGCCAGCCTGAATGCGGGCTGTCTGCTGGATGTGCCCCAGGGAGCCCTTGGCCTCCGCCAAAGCGACGCCCTGTTCGCCCATGTGAAGCGGCTTCCGGAGCAGATTCTGCGGCTGGAGCAGGCGGGCGTCCTGGAAAATATTCAGGCCATCGGCGCTTCCACCCGCCCCCGGGCGGTGGAGGGTTCCTATATGCCCTGCTTCCTGGCGGGGGCTTCCCAGGCCCAGGTGTTGGCCGCCACCATGGGCGTGCCCTTTTTCGCGTTTTCCCACCAGCAGGGCCACCTGGCTGCGGCGGCCTGGTCTGCCGGGCGGCCAGACCTGCTGGATGAGCCTCATTTGGCTTGGCATCTGTCTGGCGGCACCACAGAGCTGCTCTATGTGCAGCCCATTGGTTATTATATGATGGGCAGGCGGATCGGCGGCACCTCGGACCTCTCAGCCGGCCAGCTCATCGACCGGACGGGAAAGCTGCTGGATATGAGCTTCCCGGCGGGCAAGGCGTTGGACGCTGCCAGCGCCGATGCCAAGGAGGATCTTTCCTTCAAGGTCAAGCTGAATGGCCTGGAGTTTTCCTTCTCCGGTGTGGAGAACAAGGTTCAGAAGCTGAGACGGAAAGGGGTGGATTCGGGGTCCATTGCCCGGTTCGCCCTGAATACCATCGCTTCCACCATTGTCCGGGTGACCCAGAGGGCCTGTGAAGAACACCCCGGACTTCCGGTGCTGTGTTCCGGCGGCGTGGCATCCAACTCCCTGCTGCGGAGGGAGCTGTCCGCCGCCTGTGGCGCGGTGTTTGCGGAGTCGGAATACTCTACGGATAACGCCATGGGCATTGCGATTCTGGCCAATCGCGCCCTGGAGCAGGGGGCTAGGGAATGAGCAGTACAATCTATACCGTCACCCAGGTGAACCGCCATATCAAGGGCCTGTTGGATGGGGACCGCGCCCTCCGGGGCATCCTGGTGGAGGGGGAGGTTTCTAATTATAGAATGTATCCCTCGGGGCACCATTACTTCTCTCTGAAGGACAGCGAAGGGGCGATCAGCTGCGTCATGTTCAAGAGAGCCGCTGTGCGGCTGAAGTTCCGCCCGGAGAACGGCATGAAACTCATCGCCTTCGGCTCCGTCACCGCGTATCCCCGGGATGGAAAATATCAGCTCTATTGTGAACAGCTGATGCCCGCCGGCCTGGGTGACCTGCATGTGGCCTTTGAGCAGCTCAAGGAGCAGCTGAGTAAGGAGGGCCTCTTTGATCCCAAGCATAAGAAGCCCGTTCCCGCCTATCCGGACACCATCGCGGTGATCACCTCCCCTGCCGGCGCGGCGGTCCATGATATGCTGCGCATTTTGAACGCCCGCTGGCCCCTGACCCAGGTGAAGCTGTTGGGCGTCCGGGTGCAGGGGGCGGAGGCCCCCGCCGAGCTGGTTGGGGCGGTCAAGTATGTCAACTGCCGGAAGCTGGCCGACCTGATTATCATAGGCCGGGGCGGCGGTTCCATGGAGGACCTTTGGGCCTTCAATGACCAGCGGCTGGCCCGGGCCATTTATGAATCGGAGATCCCGGTGATCTCCGCCGTGGGCCATGAGCCGGACTTTGTGATTTCCGACTTTGCGGCCGACCTGCGGGCGGCAACCCCCTCCAACGCGGCGGAGTTGGCGGTGCCCGATCAGAATGAGATTTACGCTGCCTTGCTGGACCGGAAGAAGCGGTTGCTGCTGGCCATGAACCGGCAGCTGACCGAGGATAAAAAGCGGCTGACCCGCTGTAAACAGAGCCGCCAGCTGACGGACCCCAGGGTCTATATCCAGGATAGGCAGCTTCGGCTGGACGCCCTGGAGCGGGGCCTGAGCCAGGGGCTTGAGCGCCGGCTGGCCGCAGGGAAGCAGAGGTTGGGCAGAGCGGCGGCGGCCCTGGACGCCATGAGCCCGCTGAAGGTGCTGGGCCGGGGGTATTCTATGACCACCGGAGAAGGCGGCGGAGTGATTACCTCAGCCCAACAGGTGCAGCCGGGGGACCGGGTGCGGGTTCGCCTGAAATCGGGGAGCCTGGATTGTTCCGTCATAGAAAGGAGTTTGCCGGATGGAAAAAGCGAAAACCTTTGAGGAGGCCATCTCCCGTCTGGAGGAGATTGTAACAACGCTGGAGCGGGGGGACGCCGATCTGGAGTCCGCCCTAAAGCTGTTTGAGGAGGGCACCAAGTTGGCCAACGCCTGCGCAAAGCAGTTGGATGACGCGGAGCAGAAGGTGGTTCAGCTGACCAAGGGGCCGGATGGCGCCCCTGTGGAGCACCCCTTTGAGAGAGGTGCGGAATGATGCTGCCTCAGGAACAGCTGAAGCGGGATCAGCAGCAAATTGAGGAGGCCTTAAAGGGATATTTTACCCAAGAGGTGCCCTATGCCGTGCTGTATGACGCCATGCGCTATTCCCTGCTGGCGGGGGGGAAGCGGATCCGTCCCGTGCTGGTGCTGGAGAGCTGCCGCGCCTGCGGCGGCCACCTGGAAAGCGCCATGCCCTTTGCCTGCGGCCTGGAAATGGTGCATACCTATTCCCTGATCCACGACGATCTGCCCTGCATGGATAACGACGACTACCGCCGGGGGAAGCCCACCAACCATAAGGTTTACGGGGAGGCTGTGGCCACCTTGGCCGGCGACGGCCTGCTGACCGCCGCCTTTGGCGTGCTGTCCGGCAGCGAGGCCTTCGCAAAGCAGCCCGCTGACCGCATCGCCCGGGCTGTCCGCTGCCTGGCCCGCTCCGCAGGGGAAGACGGCATGGTGGCCGGGCAGATTCTGGATCTGGAATGGGAGGCCGGAAGGGACCTGACCCGGGAGGAGCTGGAGCAGGTACACAACCGCAAAACCGGCGCCCTGCTGCGCTGCGCCTGTGAGCTGGGCTGCATTGCGGCGGGGGGCAGCCAGGCCCAATCCAAGGCCCTGGAGCAGTATGCCACCGCCATCGGCATGGCGTTCCAAATCCGGGACGACATTCTGGATGTGACCGGCACCGCTGAGGAGCTGGGGAAGCCCATCGGCTCCGATGCGGAAAATGGCAAGACGACCTTTGTCACCCTGTTGGGTTTGGACGGGAGCCAGTCGTTGGTACAGGAGCTGACGGAACAGGCCAAGAGGGCTGTGACCTCCTTCGCCCAGCCGGAATTTTTGCTCTGGCTGGCGGATTACCTTGCTGGAAGAAGCAATTAAATGGAATTGGCGGAGGACGGGACTCCGGCCCGCCTCCCGCCTTTAGATAAATATGGAGGTGAGAGGGTGCTTTCACCAAAGGATTTCAACGCGGAAGCGGTGAAAAAGATGGACGACGACGAGTGTGTCCGCCTGTGCGACAGCCTGCGAGGGGAGCTGATCAAACAGGTCTCCCAAACCGGCGGACATCTGGCGTCCAACCTGGGCGCGGTGGAGCTAACCGTGGCGATTCACCGTGTGTTTGACCTGTCCCGGGACAGGCTGGTATTTGACGTGGGCCATCAGTGCTATTGCCATAAGATGCTGACCGGCCGCATGGAGCAGATGGGAACCCTGCGCAGCTTTGGCGGCATCTCCGGCTTCCCGAAGCCCGGGGAAAGCTCCTATGATGCCTTTGTGGCGGGGCATGCGTCCAATTCGGTTTCCGTTGCCCTGGGCATGGCCCGGGCCAGGACCATGAACCGGGAGCATTATCATGTCATTGCCCTGATCGGTGATGGGGCGCTGACCGGCGGCTTGGCCTATGAGGGCCTCTCCAACGCGGGGCAGAGCGGGGAGCCCCTGGTGGTCATCCTGAATGACAACGGCATGAGCATTTTGAAGAACGTGGGCGGCATCGCGGATCACCTGGCCCGCCAGCGCTTAAAGCCCCAGTATCTGAGAATCAAGGATTTTTATCGTCGGATTACGAAAAAGACCCGTCTTGGCCGGAAAATCTATAGAATTACCCATAAAATTAAAAAGGCCTTTAAAAATAGTATTCTGCCTTGTAGCTTTTTTGAGGAGATGGACTTTGCCTATCTGGGGCCTGTGGACGGCCATGATGTGTCCCAGCTGACCAAGACCCTGCGGTATGCCAAGGATATGGAGATTCCGGTGGTGATACATGTCCGAACCACCAAGGGAAAGGGCTACCCGCCCGCTGAAAAGACGCCGGATGCGTTCCACGGGGTATCTCCCTTTGACCTGGCCACCGGAGCGCCGCTCAAGGGGAGCCAGGTGGATTTTTCCGCCGTATTTGGCCGGGAGCTATGCCGTCTGGCCCGGGAGGACCCCCGGATTTGCGCCATTACAGCGGCTATGCAGTCTGGAACGGGGCTAAATGACTTTGCCAAGGAGTTCCCGGAACGGACCTTTGACGTGGGCATTGCCGAGGGCCATGCCGCAGCCATGGCAGGGGGGATGGCGATGCAGGGCGCCATTCCGGTGTTCGCCGTGTATTCCACCTTCCTGCAACGCAGCTATGATATGCTGATCCATGATATTTCCCTGCAACAGCTCCATGCGGTGTTCTGCGTGGACCGGGCAGGTCTGGTGGGCAGCGACGGCGAAACCCACCAGGGCCTCTTTGATGTGGCGTTTTTGAGCTCAGTGCCCGGGATGACGATTCTGGCCCCTGCCAGCTTTGCGGAGTTGCGCCGGATGCTGAGGCAGGCGATCTATGACATAGAAGGGCCGGTGGCGATCCGGTATCCCAGGGGGGGAGAGGACGGTTATTCGGCGGATCACAGTGAAGCGCCTTCCTGCGTCTTGCAGGAGGGAAAGGACCTGACCCTGGTGACCTACGGCACCATGATCGGGGAAGTGCGAAAAGCGGCGGAACAGCTCAAGGCGGCGGGAATCAGCGCTGAGATTGTGAAATTGAACCGGATCTGTCCCGTGGAGGAGGAGACAGTATTGACCTCCCTCCGCAAGACCGGCAGGCTGTTGGCCGTGGAGGAGGTGGCCCGTCAGGGCTGCGTGGGCATGAACCTGCTGGCAATGGCGGCGGAGAAGGGCGTGAGCCTGAGCGCCGCGAAGCTGCTGAATCCGGGCAGTGGGATTGTGCAGCAGGGGACTGTGGCCCAGCTGAGGGCCTTCTGCGGAATCGATGGAGATGGGATTTTCCGGCAGGCCAAGGAGGTATGGGAAATTGAGTAAAAAACGTTTGGATGTGCTCTTGGTGGACCGGGGCCTGATGGAGAGCCGCGGGAAGGCGCAGGCAATCATCATGGCCGGACAGGTGTTTGTCGGGGGACAGCGGGTGGATAAGGCGGGCACCGCCGTTGCCCAGGATGCGGAAATCGAGATTCGGGGCAAAAAGCTGCCCTATGTCAGCCGGGGAGGTCTGAAGCTGGAAAAGGCCATGGACACCTTCGGCCTGAGGGTGGAGGGCAAGGTCTGCATGGACACCGGCGCTTCCACCGGCGGCTTCACCGACTGCATGCTACAGAGGGGCGCCCGGAAGGTCTATGCTGTGGATGTGGGCTACGGGCAGCTGGATTACCGCCTGAGAGAGGATCCCAGGGTGGTGTGCATGGAGCGCACCAATGCCCGCTATCTGACCCATGAGCAGGTGCCGGATGAGTTGGACTTTGCCACCGTGGATGTGTCCTTCATCTCGTTGAGGCTGATCCTCCCCATGCTGCGCTCCCTTTTGAAGGAGGGCGGCCAGGCGGTCTGCCTGGTGAAGCCTCAGTTTGAGGCCGGGAAAGAAAAGGTGGGCAAAAAGGGCGTCGTTCGGGATCCAAACGTACATCTGGAGGTGTTGGAGCAGTTTCTGCTGCACGCGGATCAGGCGGATTTTTCCGTTCAGGGGCTGACCTTCTCACCCATTAAGGGACCAGAGGGCAATATCGAATATTTGAGCTATTTGACTGTGGACAAGGGGAATTCGAAGCCCTGCGACCTGGCTGGGCTGGTGAAGGAATCCCACGGTCATTTTGGGGAGGCAGTGCAATGAAAGTGATTCTAAGCCCCAACCCGTATCGGGATCGGGGATTGAAGGCGGCTCAGTCCGCGGAGAAGGTGCTCCGGAATGTGGGGGTGGAGACGAGCATTTGTCTGCCCTTTGCCGTGGACAATAATTTTGAACTGCCTGCTTTGAACTATCGAAATATCCAGGAGGAACTGCCCACGGCGGACATGGTGGTCTGCTTTGGGGGGGACGGGACCATCCTCCACGCCGCCAAGGATGTCTTGAAGTATGGCCTCCCTGTGCTGGGCGTGAACCTGGGGAGCGTGGGCTTTATGGCCGAGGTGGAGGTTTCTGAAATGTCCAGCCTGAGCAAGCTTTCCGTGGGGAAATACCGCCTGGAGGAGCATGTCATGCTGGATGTCAAGGTGATCCGGAACAGAGAGGTCATCCATGAGGACGTAGCCTTGAATGACGCCGTCGTCACCAAGGGGGCTGTGGCCCGCATGGTGGACCTGGAGGTGTTTGCAGATGAGCATATGGCCTCCGACTTTGCGGGGGATGGCCTGGTGATCAGCACACCCACCGGTTCCACCGCCTATTCCATGGCGGCGGGGGGCCCCATTGTGGAGCACACGGCGGCAAATATCATTATCACCCCTATTTGCGCCCATTCCATGCACGCCAAGTCCTTTGTGCTGTCGCCGGAGCGGAAGGTCTGCGCCAGATTAGACCGCCATGCCCGCAGGACTGCCTATCTCTCTGTGGACGGCGGAAGAGCAGTGCGGCTGAACAGCGGCGATGAGGTGCATGTGAGGATTTCTGAACACAAGACTAAACTGGTGCGGCTGAAAAACCGCACGTTTTATGAACTTATCAATCAAAAGCTGGGGCAACTATAGGGAGGTGAAGCATGAAGGCACAACGTCAGAGGTTAATCCTGGAAATTATTGCCGCCCAGCAGGTGGAGACCCAGGAGGAGCTGCTGCAAAAGCTGCAGGAACGGGGCTGCAAAACCACCCAGGCCACCATCTCCCGGGATATCAAGGAGCTGCGCCTGGTGAAGGAGCTGTCCCGGGACGGCACCTATCACTATGTGGAGTCCACCCGGATGGAGAACAACGACCTGAATCAGCGGCTGCATAAGATCCTCCGGGAGGGTGTGACAAGTTTTGATCTGGCACAGAATTTAATTGTGCTGAAAACCATGCCCGGCTTGGCATCCGGCGCCTGCGCTGCGCTGGACCGGATGCATATTCCAGACTTGGTGGGGAGCCTGGCTGGAGACGACACCATCCTGCTCATTATGCGCAGCGATGCGGCGGCGGAGTTGTTTTACAGCGAGATCAAGAAGATGCTGAACTGATACCAAAAGCGATTGAAGCAAGACAGGGAGGAAGCGGGATGCTTTCGTTGATCCACATTGAAAATATTGCGGTGATCCGGCGGGCGGACATCGCCTTTGACAGGGGGTTTAATGTGCTGACGGGCGAAACTGGCGCGGGCAAATCCATCGTCATTGACGCCATCGGCGCGGTGATCGGGGAGCGGACCTCCCGTGACCTGATCCGCACCGGGGCAAAGTCCGCCGTGGTGCATGCGGTATTTGCGGAGCTTCCCCACCTGGACTGGTTTGACCAGTATCAAATTGGCCCGGACGAAAACGGAGAATTGCTGATCCAGCGGGAGATCCGGCCGGACGGCCGCAACAACTGCCGGGTCAACGGCAAGCCGGTGACGGTTTCCCAGCTCAGGCAACTGGGGCTACAGCTTTTAAATATCCATGGCCAGCACGATGGCCAGCTTCTGCTGGATCCCGCCAGGCATTTGGGCTATTTGGATTCCTTTGGTGGGACGGAGGAGTTGCTGACCGACTATCAGGAGGCCTTTGCCCGGGTCAGCGCCCTGCGCCGGGAAATCTCCAAGCTGGAGATGGACGAGGCGGAGAAGTCCCGGCGCATTGATATCCTGAACTATCAGATCAAGGAACTGGAACGGGCCAAGCTGGTGCCTGGTGAGGACGAGGAGCTGACCGAGCGGCGCAACCTGATGCGCTCTGCGGGGAAGATCAGCGACGCGGTCTCCACTGCCTGTGCCGCAATGCTGGGCAGGGGAGAATCCCAGGGGGCAGTCGCGCTGCTCTCTGAGGCGGAGGGTGAAATGCGCTCGGCCGCCCGCTATGGCGAGCAGTTCAGCGAGCTGGCGGAGGCGCTGAGCCAGCTGCGCAGCATGGCCCAGGAGGCGGCGGAGCAGGCCCGGGAGATGCTGGAGGAGTTTGATTTCACGCCGGAGGAGCTGGATCAGATTGAAGGCCGGCTGGATGTGCTCTACCGTCTGAAAAAGAAATACGGCAGTTCTGTGGAGGAGATGCTGGAGTATCTGGAGCGCTGCAAGCAGGAGCTGGATGAGATCCAGTGCTCCACGGATACCATTGCCCGGCTGAATCAGAAGCTGGACAAGGCAAAGAAGGAGGCGCGGAACCGGGCAAAAAAGCTGTCCCGGCGCCGGAAAGAGCAGGCGAAGGTGCTGCAAGAGCGGATTCAGTCGGAGCTGGCGGAGTTGGACATGCCCAAGGTGCGGTTCAGCGTGCAGTTCAGTCCCAAGGAGACGGCCTTTGGCTTAGATGAGACTGGCATGGATGAAGTGCAGTTTTTGATGTCTGCCAACGTGGGCGAGGATCTGAAACCCATTCAGAAGATCGCCTCCGGCGGCGAGCTGGCCCGGATCATGCTGGCCTTGAAAAATGTGTTGGCAGAGAACGAGCTTGTGTCCACCCTGGTATTTGACGAGGTGGATACCGGTGTTTCCGGCCGGGCGGCCCAGAAAGTGGCCCGGAAAATGGCCAGCGTCGCACGGAACAAGCAGGTGCTCTGCGTGACCCATCTCCCTCAGATCGCCGCCATGGCGGATACCCACTTCTCTGTTGAAAAGGGCGAGGTGGGGGAGCGCACCTATACAGTGGTGACCCGGCTGGATCGCCAAAGACGGCGGGAGGAGCTGGCCAGGCTGACCGGCGGCGCGGAGATAACCAGCAACCTGCTCCTTTCTGCGGAGGAGATGCTTTCCGCTGCGGAGCGCCAGAGGCAGGAACGGAACTGAGCGACAGTCGCCATGGGTTTCGCTTGTGCAAGTACATATATGGAATTTTTCAATTGAGAGATTTACCTAATTTTGTTTTACAGAGAGCTTCCAAAGAAGTTAATACGAATTCTATTCTCGATGACCAATTGTTTTGCCTGAAAATCTTAAATGTTGAGTAAATATATATATTAAAAGAAGGATAAGAGGAATTTGTGTGCTAAACTTAATTTAAAGTTAAGATGAAAGGAAGGGTTTCTGATGGTATCTGAATACATGCAGCGGCTGCGCAATCTGCGGGAGGACCACGACATGACGCAGACTGAGGTTGCTGAAATTTTGGGAACCTCCCAAACCATGTATGCACGTTATGAGCGTGGTGCAAGTGCCTTGCCCATCCGCCACCTGGTTGCGCTATGCAATCTGTATCGTGTTTCAGCGGATGATGTCCTTGGTTTGCCCAAGCGCAAAAGGAAGAATCTGTAATTTTGTTGGAGAAGGATTTTGTGATCATGGAGTGAAGTCCCTCATGCTGCGGTGCGGTGTGAGGGATTTTTACCATAAGTCTTGACAATTCAAATGGACTGAGATATAATACATCCGTTGCAAATATCGGGGTGTGGCGAAGTTTGGTATCGCGCATGGTTCGGGTCCATGAGGCCTCGGGTTCGAATCCCGACACTCCGACCAACGCAAAGGGCTGTAACCGTTATGGTTGCAGCCCTTTTTCTTTGTTTAATCTTGTTTTCTTGCTGAAAAAGTTTACAGAGAGATTATTTGACCCCATGTTTGACCCCAATTGACTGTATAAAGCCTTCCATGCGGTTCGCACTACTCTCCTCCATGGAATCCCATGCTGCGGCGTAGACGTCCGAGGGAAAGGCGGCGGTGGCGTGCCCGAGGTTATGCTGTGCGATCTTCACATCATCACCGGCTTGAATGGAAGTGACCGCGCGCCCGATTCTAAGCGCGGAAGAAATGAAACGATTGGAGGCCCGGCAATGACGCGGAAAGAAGGGTTAAAGTGGTTTGAACAGACGCTTATTTTCAAATCAAATCTATTTTATTCGGGCTTAAAACCGCCGATGTCGTTGAATTGAAGCATGGGGAATGGGAACTAGGCAATCCGATTTGCCCTGTTTGTGGTAAAAATAAATTTGATGGCTTAGACGCTGACATATGGTCTGACTGGACGCCAAATTTTTGCCCATCGTGTGGTGCTTGCATGGTGCTGCCCCTGAAAAAATGTCCTTGATTGTCCGATTCGGCCGGTGATATGCTGTAAAAAGGAAATGGGCCAGCCGGGCGATATACCTGGAGGGCGAAAGAAAGTCAAATTTTCAAAATTCCCGGGACATATGCCTGGGAATTTTGTCTTCTCAGCCCGCAAACGTGCGCGATTCATCGCGTGCGCTACCGCGGGCTGCAATCCTTCGAGAAAATGCTTGCATTTTCGAGAGAGCTTCTCGACTTGAGCGACAAGCTCAGATAGAAAAGGCACCGGGAGCCCGGCTCCCGGTGCCGCAAAATCAAAATGACTTCTTCCGGATCACTGCGTAAGTACCAATGGCGGTGCAGGCCACCTTTCCGCTACCGGGGATCAGGGCCTCGCAGTAGGCGGTGGCGTTGCGCTTGCCCAGGGAAGTCAGTCCGGCTTTGATCAGCACATAGCCCTCCATGGGAATGGGGCGCAGATAGTTGGTGGTCATGGAGATGGTAGGCGGGATGGTCTGGCGGGAGAAAGCATAAACTGCCATGCTCATTACCAGATCCATCATGGCGGAGGCCATGCCGCCGTGGAGCGTGCCCAGCCCGTTGACCTCCCAGTCCTCCAGTGGGAAGCGCAGGACGATCTCCTGCTTTGCGTCGTCACAGGAGTAAAACTCCGCCTTCATGCGGCCGTTCAAGGTTGCGGCCATCTTGCCATTGATAAATTCTAACTCATCCTTTAGCCAGGATTCGGTTGACATCATTTTTTCTTCCATAGTCTTATGTTCCTTTCCCTTGGCAAGGCAAAACCCACCATATTATTTGGGATCATTATACCATTTATCCGCAAAAAATACAATGGACCCCGGCGCCTTATGAGCGAAATGTTAACTATTTGTAAAGACTTCGAAAATTTAAAGTGGCCGCGCTTGACATTTCCGGGCAGAAGTATAGAATACTTAACGTTCAGAATAATTAACATTGTCAATTAAAAACAAGGCGGTATATTGATGGAGTTTACAAAACAAGAGATTATGCTAATGGATACCATGGACCGTGTGCGACGGATTCGGCTGTCCCGGCTGCACCCCTGGATCTCAAAAGGAGAATTCTGCCTTCTCTGCGCAGTCTGCTTGAGCGGGGAAAAGGGGATCAAGGCTTCTGACCTGGTGGAGGAGCTCCAGGTTCCCGCTCCGGCTGTTTCCCGGCTGATGAAGGGGATGGAGCAGAAAGACCTGATCCGGCGGCGTATGGGCGAGGTTGACCGGCGGAGCATCGTGGTGACTGCCACCCGGAAGGGCCAAGAGCTGAATCTGAAGGTGATTGAGGGGTTGCATGAGTTTTGGCAAGAGCTGTTTGAGCGGATCTCCGCAGAGGATTTTGACGAGATGCTTGCAAGCGTGAACCGCGTGATGGATTACATGGAAGTGCTGCTTCAGGAAAGGACTGAGGCAGGCACAGAACAGGAGGTGCAGAAGTGAAGAATCTTGTTCATTTCCTTTACAAATCAAAGCTGGCGATTCTGGGTATTCTCTGCTTGCTGATTATCCAGGCCTATTGTGACCTGGCGCTGCCCAACTACACCAGCGATATTTTGAATGTGGGCCTCCAGCAGGGGGGCATTGAGAATGCCGTTCTGGATTCCGTCCGGGAGGATAGCCTGGATTCCCTGGAACTGTTTATGTCCGATGAGGATGCGGCCTATGTGGATTCCTGGTATTCGGAGCCGGATGAAAACGGCGTCCGTACATTATTAGATGGCGCCGATGAGGCTACACTGAATGAACTGCTGACTGTTCCCGAATGCGTTGTCTATCAGCTGGAAAACTCCCGGGAGTCCGGGGGATTGGACGACCTGAAAATGATGATTGCCAGCGGATACATGACCAAAGAGCAGTTGCAGGAGGAGATGTCCCAGGTAATCTCCGAGATGGAGAATCTGACGGACACCTATCTGAATCAGCTGGCCGTCTATTACGTCTCCGGGGAATATGAGGCCCAGGGGGTGAATTTGGATGCCGTCCGCAACAGTTATTTGTGGAGTGTGGGTGGAAAAATGCTGGTGATGACGGCGGGAATGGTCGTTGCCTCCATTTTCACCGGGCTGCTGGCCTCCATCACCTCTGCAAAGGTGGGCCGCGGCCTGCGCCAGGCCATCTATGAAAAGGTCATGGACTTTACCAATGCGGAGATAGAGCAGTTTTCCACAGCGTCCCTGATTACCCGCTCCACCAACGATATCCAGCAGGTACAGATGGTGATGATCATGCTGCTGAGGTTTGTGGCCTATGCGCCCATTCTGGCCATTGGAGGCATCATTCGGGTGGCGCAGACCGCAACCGGCATGAGCTGGATCATCGTCCTGGCCGTCGTCATCCTGGCTGCCTGTGTGGGCATTCTCATGGCGATTGCCTTTCCAAAGTTTAAGGTTATGCAGGTGCTGGTGGATCGCCTGAATCTGGTTTCCCGGGAAATGCTGACCGGCATTATGCCTATCCGGGCATTCAGCCGGGAGAAGCACGAGGAGGAGCGCTTTGAGCGGGCCAATCAGGCACTGTACAAGACCCAGTTGTTTACCAACCGGACTATGACCTTTATGTCGCCCATTATGATGCTGGTGATGAACGGCATTTCCGTGCTCATCGTCTGGGTGGGTGCCCACGGTGTGGATAACGGCACCATGCAGGTGGGGGATATGACTGCCTTCATCACCTATTCCATGGTGATTGTCATGGGCTTCCTGATGATCGCAATGGTCTGCATTATGTTGCCCCGCGCTGGTGTGGCGGCAGACCGCATTGTGGAGGTCATTGAGACACCTGTGGTTCTGAAAGACCCGGACCTGCCCAAGGATAGCCAGCTCTCCCAGGCCAAGGGAATCGTCGCCTTCCAAGACGTTACCTTCTGCTATCCGGGCGCGGAGGAACCCGCCGTGGCGGATATTTCCTTTACCGCAGAGCCCGGAGAGACCACAGCCATTATCGGTTCCACCGGTTGCGGCAAGTCTACGCTGCTCAACCTGATCCCCCGGTTTTTTGATGTGACAACGGGCTCTATCACCATTGACGGCATCGACATCCGGGATATCTCCCAGAATAAGCTGCGTTCTCTGCTGGGTTATGTGCCCCAAAAGGGGGTCCTGTTCTCCGGCACCATCGAAAGCAACCTGAAATATGGCGGCGATTGGATCACCGACGAGGATATGACCAGCGCGGCGGAGATCGCCCAGGCCACGGAGTTTATTTCCTCCAAGGAGGAGGGGTATCAGTCCCCCATTGCCCAGGGTGGTACCAACGTCTCCGGCGGACAAAAGCAGCGCCTATCCATTGCAAGGGCCATCGCCAAGCATCCGAAGGTGTTTCTCTTTGATGATTCCTTCTCGGCATTGGACTATAAGACGGATTTGGCCCTGAGAAAAGCGCTGGCCCAGCAGACTGCTGACGCAACTGTAATCATTGTAGCCCAGCGGATTTCCACCATTCTCCATGCGGATCAGATTATCGTCCTGGATAATGGCAGGATCGTGGGCAAAGGGACCCATCAGGAGCTGTTGGCAAGCTGTGAGACCTATCAGGAGATTGCAAGGAGCCAGCTGTCCGAGGCAGAATTGGCCGGGAACGCGGCGGAAAGCAAAGCGGAAGCGCGACAGGACGGGAAAGGAGGCGAGGCGTAATGGCAGAGCGTAATCATTCTATGCGCCGGGGCGCTGGCGTTCCGGATGAAAAAGCGAAGGATTTTAAGGGCACCATGTTGAGCCTGCTGAAATATATGGGCTTCGATAAGATCGCCCTGATATTGGTGGCGATTTTTGCCATCGGCTCCACCATCTTCACGGTCATTGGCCCGAAGATCCTGGGAAACGCCACTACGGAGCTGTTCAACGGTCTGGTGGCTAAGCTGACCGGAACCGGCAGCATCAATTTCCACAGGATCGGCGTGATCCTGCTGGGGCTGATGGTCATGTATGTGGTGAGCGGTATCTTCTCCTTTGTCCAGGGATGGCTGATGACCGGGATTTCCCAGAAAATGTCACTGAGAATGCGCCGGGATATCAGCAAGAAGATCAACCGCATGCCTCTGGGCTATTTTGAGTCCAATAAGATCGGCGATGTGCTCTCCCGCATCACCAATGATGTTGATACCCTGGGCCAGTCCCTGAACCAGTCGATCACCCAGTTGATCACATCGGTCTGCACCCTGATCGGCATCACGGTGATGATGCTGACCATTTCCCCGCTGATGACCCTGATTACCGTCATTATTTTGCCGGTCTCCATTATTTTGGTTGCGCTGGTGGTCAAATGCTCCCAGAAGTATTTTAAGGCGCAGCAGCACTACCTGGGCCGGATTGACGGCCAGATTGAGGAGACCTTCTCCGGACACAACGTGGTTAAGGCCTTCAACCAGGAGGAGACCGAGCTGAAAGCCTTTCAAAAGACCAACCAGATTCTGTTTGATTCTGCCTGGAAGAGCCAGTTCCTCTCTGGCCTGATGCAGCCGGTCATGAACTTCGTGGGAAACCTGGGCTATGTGGCAGTGGCTGTTTCCGGCGCCATGCTGGCGGCAGCGGGGACCATCGCCGTCGGCGACATTGTGGCCTTTGTGCAGTATGTCAAGCGGTTTACCCAACCCATCACACAGCTGTCTCAGGTTTCCAATATGCTCCAGTCCATGGCTGCGGCAGCTGAGCGAATTTTCCAATTCCTGAACGAGGAGGAGGAAGATCAGACGGTTCGAGACGCCATTCCCGCCTCCACCATCACCGGTCAGGTCACCTTTGACCACGTCCGTTTCAGTTACACCCCGGATAAGCCGGTGATCCATGACTTCACCTGTGAAGTCAAGCCCGGGCAGATGGTGGCCATCGTCGGCCCCACTGGTGCGGGCAAAACCACCATCGTGAAGCTGCTGATGCGGTTCTATGATGTGGATTCCGGCGCGATCCGCCTGGATGGCCACGATGTGCGGGAGTTCAACCGCAGCGACCTGCGGGAGGGCTTTGGCATGGTCCTACAGGACACCTGGCTGTTCAAGGGCACCATCCTGGAGAACATCCGCTATGGCCGGCTGGATGCCACCGATGAGGAGGTCATTGCCGCGGCCAAGGCGGCCAGAGCAGACCGCTTTATCCGGACGCTGCCTGGTGGCTACCAAATGGAGTTAAATGAGGAGGCCACCAATGTCTCCCAGGGCCAGAAGCAGCTGTTGACCATTGCCCGGGCCATTCTGGCGGATAACCCGATCCTGATCCTGGACGAGGCCACCTCCTCCGTGGATACCAGAACCGAGCAGCTGATCCAGAGCGCCATGACAAACCTGATGAAGGGCAGAACCTCCTTTGTCATTGCGCACCGCCTGTCCACCATCAAGAATGCGGATTTGATTCTGGTTATGAAGGACGGCGACATTGTGGAGCAGGGCAATCATCAGGAACTGCTCGCTCAAAACGGCTTCTACGCAAGCCTGTATAACGCCCAGTTTGAAGAGGCGGGCTGAGCCTGAATAAGAAATGGCCCCGGATTTCCCAGTGATTGGGAAGCCGGGGCCTCTGCTATTTTATCTGATGTCCAGGATATCCTGGGCTTTTTTCACCTCTTCCTCCGTGGGAACAGCCACACCTTCCAGAGGATAAGGGAGTCCAAGGGCCTCCCATTTTACCAAACCCAGGGTGTGGTAGGGGAGGATCTCCACCCGTTTCACGGTTTTCAGCTGGTCCAGGAAGGCTTTCAGCCTGGCCAGTTCGTGGGGATCATCCGTCATGCCAGGGACCAGCACCCGCCGGATCCACATATCCTTTCCGTGGTCAGACAGCCATTGCGCCATGGCCAGGATGTTGTCATTGGCGCAGCCGGTCAGCTCCCTGTGGGCCTCCTGATCCATCTGCTTTAAATCCAGCAGGACCAGATCGGTGTATTCCATCAGCTTCCGGAATTTGGAATAAAAGGGCTCCTGAGTTGTGAAGGGATTTCCCGCCGTGTCCAACGCGGTCTCCACGTTTTTCTCCTTTGCCAGACGGAAGAATTCTGTGACAAAGTCCATCTGCAAAAGGGGTTCCCCGCCGCTGACTGTGATGCCGCCGTTGTTTTTCCAGTAATTGTGATAGCGCCATGCCTTCTGGAAAAGGGCCTGAGGGGTGTACGTTACGGCGCCCTCCCGGCTCCATGACTCCGGGTTGTGACAGTATTTGCAGCGCATTTTGCAGCCCTTTAAAAAGACCACATACCGGACGCCGGGGCCATCCACCAGGCCGAAGGTCTCCAGGGAATCCACATATCCGATTGTTTCCATGTTGAGATTACAGGGCCTTATGACAGGTGCGGGCGATGACGTCCAGCTGCTGCTCCCGGGTCAAGTCGATGAACTTGACGGCGTAGCCGGAGACGCGGATGGTGAAATTGGCGTACTCCTCCTTTTCGGGATGCTCCATGGCGTCCAGGAGCTTTTCGGTGCCAAAGACGTTGACATTCAGATGGTGGGCGCCCTGGTCGAAATAGCCGTCCAAAACCTGAACCAGGTTGTCCACGCGCTCCTGGTCGCTGTGGCCCAGGGCATCGGGATTGAGGGCCTGGGTGTTGGAGATGCCGTCCAGGGACCAGTGATAGGGGATCTTGGCAACGGAGTTCAGGGAAGCCAGCAGGCCGTTCTGCTCCGCACCATAGGAAGGGGAGGCGCCGGGGGCGAAGGGGGTAAAGGCAGCCCGGCCGTCAGGGGTAGCGCCCGTGGCCCTGCCATAGACCACGTTAGAGGTGATGGTCAGAATGGAGGTCGTGGGCTCGGAATCCCGATAGGTGTGGCGGCGCCTGATCTTGTTCATGAAGGTTTTCAGCAGCCAGACGCCGATCTCATCGGCGCGGTCGTCATCGTTGCCGTACCTGGGGAAGTCGCCCTCCACCTCAAAGCCGGTGGAGATGCCCTCCTCGTCCCGGAGGACCTTGACCTTGGCGTACTTGATGGCGCTCAGGGAGTCGATGACATGGGAGAAGCCGGCGATGCCGGTTGCAAAGGTGCGGCGGACATCGGTGTCGATGAGCGCCATCTCAGCCGCCTCGTAATAATACTTGTCGTGCATATACTGGATCAGATTCAGCACGTTGACATAGATGTCCGCCAGCCAGTCCAGCCAGAACTCGTACTTCTCCTTCACCTCATTGTAGTCCAGATACTCGCTGGTGATGGGGGCCATCTTGGGGCCTACCTGAATGCGGTGCTTCTCGTCAAAGCCGCCGTTGATGGCGTACAGCAGGGCCTTGCCCAGGTTTGCCCGGGCGCCGAAGAACTGCATTTCCTTGCCGGTCTGGGTGGCGGAGACGCAGCAGCAGATGGAGTAATCGTCCCCCCAAACGGGCTTCATCACGTCGTCATTCTCATACTGAATGGAGCTGGTGGCGATGGAGATCTTGGCGGCGTACCTCTTGAAGTTCTCGTTCAGGGCGGAGGAATACAGTACGGTCAGGTTGGGCTCTGGAGCGGGACCCATGTTCTCCAGCGTGTGCAGGATGCGGTAGTCGGTTTTGGTGACCATGGAGCGGCCGTCCATCCCGATGCCCCCCACCTCCAGGGTCGCCCAGGTGGGGTCGCCAGAGAAGAGTTCGTTGTAAGAGGGGATGCGGGCGAACTTGACCATGCGGAACTTCATGGTCAGATGGTCGATGAGCTCCTGGGCCTGGGATTCGGTGAGGATGCCCTTGGCCAGGTCACGTTCAAAGTAGATGTCCAGGAAGGTGGAGATGCGGCCTACAGACATGGCGGCGCCGTTCTGGGTCTTGACAGCGGCCAGATAGCCGAAGTACAGCCACTGGCAGGCCTCCTTGGCAGTTGCGGCGGGCTTGGAGATGTCGTAGCCGTAGACCTTTGCCATCTCCTTCATGCCCTTCAGGGCGTTGATCTGGAGCTGCAATTCCTCCCGCAGCCGGATCACATCGTCGTACATGGCGCCGCAGCCGCAGTTCAGATTGTCCTCCTCCTTGGCCCGGATCAGGTAGTCAATCCCATACAGGGCCACGCGGCGGTAGTCCCCCACAATGCGGCCCCGGCCATAGGTGTCCGGCAAACCGGTGACCACATGGGTCTTGCGGGCCAGGCGCATTTCAGGCGTGTAAGCGTCGAACACCGCCTGATTGTGGGTGCGGGTGTATTCGGTGAAGATCTTTTTCAGCTGGGGATCCACCTGATAGCCATAGGTTTCAGCCGCCTGCACGGCCATTTTGATGCCGCCATAGGGCATAAAGGCACGCTTTAGGGGCTTGTCAGTCTGCAAGCCCACGATCTGCTCTAAATCCTTCAGGGATTCATCAATATAACCGGGACCATAGGCGGTCAGGCCAGAGACAACCTTGGTTTCGCATTCCAACACGCCGCCCTTGGCCCGCTCCTCCTTCTGGAGCTCTTGCAGAGCGCCCCAAAGCCGGTTCGTCGCTTCGGTGGGGCCAACCAGGAAGGACTCGTCGCCATCATAGGGATGATAGTTCTTCTGGATAAAGTCCCGGACATTCACTTCATCTTTCCAGATACGGCCCCCAAAGCCCTTCCACTGTTCAAAGTCAATCATGATCTTCCTCCTGTTTCATCTCGTGCCCTTTGACAGGTAGTATCATCGAACAATTTTCTTTAATTAGTATACCAGGTTTTCGAGGAAAGACAAGTTGTCAAAATAATTTCTGTCTTTTTACAGAAAATATTTTCATATTGCAGGGATGTTTGTAAGAAATCACAATGTTATAGAAAATAAAG
>CAYLVH010000002.1:0-64947 GCA_964387095.1 uncultured Oscillospiraceae bacterium | reverse complement strand
ACAAGCACAAGACAACAGAAAATGAACGTTTCAATCCCTTTATAGGTTAAGGTAGCCAATAGGCAGAAAATTTGAACATAAAGGAGTAAAAAGTTTCAATCCCTTTATAGGTTAAGGTAGATCTTAATAGCAACAGTTTCGTTGCTTCCAATTTATCGTTTCAATCCCTTTATAGGTTAAGGTAGTTCTGCTGGTGTTTGGTTTCAATTGGTGGCAGTAGGCTTTTGTTTCAATCCCTTTATAGGTTAAGGTAGTAATATCATTAGTTCTCTAAGCAAAGCAAAAGGAGTTCCTTTGTTTCAATCCCTTTATAGGTTAAGGTAGTTTTTGTTTAAATCCTGCGACTTTTTATTGTCTTCATTTACGTTTCAATCCCTTTATAGGTTAAGGTAGTGTTATATTTTGTATCTTACTTAAAGTATACGCCGAATATCTTGTGTTGTCAAGTCGGAAGGTGGCAAATTTAGCTCAAAATATTTCGTTAACTGTTAAAAATGGAGCTGATTTCTCCTGCTTTTTCCGGATGCTGTTTCACGAAATACGCCGGTTGCCGAAAAGAATTGCATCCAGGGGGCGCTTCTCTTGTATGCGGTGATTTTACTGACCATTATATGATGATTATTCCGGCTAAGTTGAGCGCTTATGTTGCGGTAGTATTATTAGGCTGTTTCATTGGTGCAGGCAACAACTTGACACCATGTTATGGCCTTTTATGTTACCAGCATGGCAAAGATTGAATAAAAGCGGATGAGAGTGTTGCATACCATAAATTTGCAACACTCTCATATTTCTTTGCTTAAATTCCTTTATATTTCCGCCGGGTGGCCATGCCGCCGCGGATATGCCGCTGGGCCTTGTTTTCGTCCAAGACCGCCTTGGCCTGAACATACAGGGCATGGTTGATATGGGGTAGGCGGTCGCTGATGTCCTTGTGGACGGTGCTCTTGCTGACACCGAACTGTTTGGCGGCAGTTCGGACGGTGGCTTTGCGCTCAATGATGTACTGGGCCAGCTTGCAGGCTCGCTCCTCAATCGTTTCTTTCACTGGCAGCACTCCTCACAATGTTCTGGCACCAGTCTATGCGGGGCAGTGCGGAATTATGAAGCAAACTGCGGGGAAGAATAGGCTTGATTTTGTATAGGAAGTGGGCTATAATGAACCATATTTGAAAATTGGCTATTATGACCTTTTCTGCCTTTTTCCATGAAATAGGAAGGAAAGGCGCATATGTATCCGTATCCAGAGGGAAGGAGGAGTCACAGGAATGAAGCGAATTGCGATTTTTTCGTACGATCTCAGCGTTGGCGGAATTCAGAAGTCACTGGTGAATCTTCTGCGGAATATTGACTATGACTGTTTTGATGTGCATCTCTATTTGTTTATGAAAGCAGCCTTCTGGGAAGTGACCTTTCCTGAGCAGCTCCAAGTAAAATATTTAAAACCACTGCCCCACTGGTACTCCTTTATTCCCTTCGAATGGGCAAAGAGGGCGGCAAAGTATGATTTTTCCGGCGTTCCCGAGTATGATGTGGCAATTGATTTCAACTCCTATCAGACCTGCTGTGCTGTGGCAGCGGTGACGGTTCCTGCCAAATACCGGGTGTCGTGGATCCACAATGATGTGGAGCTGAAGCTGAAAAATGAGTGGAAGTATCGGGTGTTGTGGGTCTGCTTCAAGGAGAAATTCAAATATTTTGACGAGTTTGTGGGCGTATCCGAGAGCCTGATTGAACCCTTTCAGAAGATGTCCGGCATGACGGATAAGGCCTATACCGCCATTCCCAATTATATCGATGTGACCGAAATTCACCAGAAGACGGAGGAGGAGCCGGAGGGCTTCTCCGTGGATCCGTCCTGCATAAATTTCGTGGCGGTGGGGCACCTCAACCACCAGAAGGCTTATGATATCATGTTCGATCTTTTCGCCAAGGCGTGCCGGCAGCGGGACGATTTGCGGCTTTACGTCATAGGAGACGGGCCGGAGCGGCCCAACCTGGAGAAACAATTGAAGGACCTGAAGCTGGAAGACAAGGTGACCCTGTTGGGCTATCAGAGGAATCCCTTCTGCTATATGAAGAAGATGGATGCGTTTATCTCCACCTCCCGCTACGAGGGCCAGCCGCTGAACCTGATGGAGGCGATGGTGGTGGGGCTGCCCCTTTACTGCACCAAGAACCTGGAGAAGTACTGTGAAGGCCTTCGGGGCTATGAGGACCTGGTATCTGCGTTGGTTTCCGCGGGAAAGCAGGAGAAGAAGCCCGACAATCTTGAGGCGTATAATGAGAGCATCAAGGTTGGAATCCGACGTCTCGCGGAGGGAGCGGCTCCTAAATCCTGATTCGGGGCGGCTTTTTCATTCAGTGATAAAAAGGAACGAATCAATGGAAACTGCTCAACGTCGGAAAAAACAATATGATTGGCTGCCCGGACTGCTGGTCTTCCTCTGTGCAATTCAGCCGGTGATGGATGTGGTGTCCTATTGGACGCAGGAAGTCAAATACGGCAGCGTTGTCACAATGGGGCTGCGCATGTTGCTGCTGGTGGGCACCCTTGCGGCGGCGATTTACATTTCGAATAAAAAGCGGGTTTATTGGATTGCGTTGGGCATTTGTGCGGTGTTGTACGGATGCCACCTCTATGCGTGCGTCCGGGCGGGGACGGCGCTGAACATAGCCGTTCTCTTTGAGGATTTTACGAACTTCATCCGGGTCGCTCAGATCCCGCTGTTTACGCTGGCCTTCATCTCATTTCTCAGGGCCTGTGAAACCGGCGTTGAAGAGCTGGGAAAGGGCATATTGCTGGCCTTTTTTATCATCGCGGCGGTGGAGCTGTTGAGCCTGGTGACGGGTACCAACCCTTATACCTATCCCAACAAGGAAATCGGCCTGCTGGGCTGGTTCTATTTTGCCAATAGCCAGAGCGCCATCCTCTCCATGATCTTCCCGCTGGCCCTGTGTGCCGCCCTGCGGCGGGGAAAGGGCTGGCTGATCGTGCTGGTTGCGGTCATCGGCTTTGCGGAGCTGTATCTGCTGGCCACCAGGTTGGCCTACCTGGCCATCTTTGTGGTGGCGGCAGGGACGGTATTCACTTGGGCGGTCTGCCGGAAATTAAAGCCCGCCCCGGCGGCTGCGATTTTAATTTGCGCAATTCTGTGCGGCATTGGGTATCAGATCTCCCCCATGAATATAAACCAGAACCGGGTAGATGAAAATGCGGTTCTGAAGCAGGAGGATATCACCGCCCTTGTGGAGCAGGGCAAAGAGGAGTTCGGCCAGGACGGCTATGAATATTTGACCTACGCCTACGAGGAATATCTGGGGGGCTTAACGGACCGCTTTGGCCTTGAACGGGTGGCGGAGATTTATGAGAAATCGGAAAGCGCCTCTGACATAGCCAACGTGCGGTTGATGAAGCTGAATTACTGCCGCCTGATCCTGGAGGACTATCCCGCAGTCAGTAGGGTGTTTGGACTCTGTTACAGCGAGATGACCTTTGAGGACTATTGCTATGACGTGGAAAACGACTTTCACGGCATTCTATATCTTTATGGTTATGGGGGGCTGGCCTGTTTCTGCCTGTTTTTGCTTTATTTTTTGGCGATTATTATTTGGGCGTTGGTCAAAAACCCAAAGCGATACTTCACCGTGACGGCGGGGGCTTGCGGAGTCGCGCTGTGCATGGGGCTGGCACATGCCTATTTTACAGCTGGCATACTGCGGCGGCCCAATGCCTCCTTCTACCTGTCCCTTGTGCTTGCCGTGATCTGGTATTTGATTTTTGTGAAACGCTATGACGATACAAAGGAGAAAAAGACCCATGTCCACAACAAATAAAAGTCCAATGAATTGGATTAAAACTCATCTGCCCCTTCTGACGTTTGTCGTTTTTGTCCTACAGCCCTTGATGGATATCCTTTCCTATTGGACTGCTCAGCTCGGGATGGGGAATACCCTGACCCTTCTTTTGCGGTTTGGGGTGCTTGTGGTTGTGGCTGTCCTGGGGTTTAGCGTTTCCCGGAGAAAAAAAGCATACGGGATTGCTGCCGCGGTCTGTGCGGCGCTGCTGATCGGACACTGCGCCACCTGTTTTTATGTGGGATATCAGGATCCCGTCGGCGACGTGACCAACTTCATTCGGGTTGCTCAGATGCCGCTGTTTGTATTTTGCTTTGTCTCCTTTATGCGGGCCAATGACCGGTGCTATAAGGCCATTGAGAACGGCTTGATTACAAACTTCTGGATTATCTCTGCTTCCGTGGCGCTGGCGGTTCTCACCGGAACTGCCTACACCACCTATCGCAGCGGGGTGGGGATTCTTGGATGGTTTTCCACCACCAATGCTCAGAGCGCCATCATGAGCCTGCTCTCTCCCGTTGTGGTGGCACTGGCATTCCGGAAGGGGAACAAACCCCTGTTTGTGTTGACCACGGCGGCGGCGTTTCTTCAACTCTATTTCATTGGAACCCGGTTGGCGTTTCTGGCCATTGCAGTCATCACGGTGGGTTTGATTTTGACCATGGTCCTGACGAAAAAGGTATCCTGGTTCCATATTGCCGTGCTGGTGGCGGGTCTGGCGACCTGTGTGTGCTGTATCAAGCTGTCCCCGATGTATCAGAATCAAAATATTTATAATGACTCCATGTCCAGCAAGCAGGGCGACGCTGCAATTATGATCCAGCGGGCGGAGGACGACCTGGAGGATGAAATTCCGGAGGAGTCTGACGAGGAAGAGGAGGATCCCCTGGCCGAGTGGAAGCGCATCCAGGCATTGAAGGTCATCTATGAGTATTACTGCGCCAACCTGTGTGAGCGTTTTGGCACAGAGCGGATTATGGAGATTTATGATTATTCCTCCACCATTTCCACCATCACCGCAGTCCGCCGGGCGAAAATTGTTTACTGTGAGCTGCTGATGGAAGAGCATCCCTTTGCCTCCCGGCTGTTTGGCATGGAGCTGTCCCGCATGACCTGGAATGACACGGTCTATGACGTGGAAAATGACTTCCATGGCGTCTTCTTCCTAACTGGCGGAGTGGGCCTGGCCCTGATGATTGCATTCCTGGCGTATTTCATAGTGAATATCATAAAATGCCTGGTTAAGGACTTTAAGAAGTACTTCACGGTGGAAGCGGCTGCGGTGGGCATGTCCTTCTGCCTGGCGTTGGTCTATGCCTACTGCACAGCAGGCGTGCTCCGCAGGCCAAATTCCTCCTTCTATCTGTCCATCGTGCTGGCGATGATCTATTATTTAATCAAGATGAGGCGATATGAAGCGCCGGAAGTTGGGGAGGGGCAGAGCAAGGCATGAAATTCAGTATCATTATCCCTGTCTACAATGTGAAGGATTATCTGGCAAAGTGTGTGGATTCCATCCTGGTACAGGACTGCCGGGACTGCGAAATGATCCTGGTGGATGACGGCTCCACAGACGGGGCCAGCGGCCCCCTCTGCGATGATTATGCGGCGGCCCACCCAGAGCTGATCCGGGTGATCCACCAGGAAAACCAGGGGTTGGGCGGCGCCCGGAATACCGGAATTGAGGCCGCGGCGGGGGAGTATCTGCTTTTTGTTGACAGCGATGATTACCTTGCGCCGGAAACCCTGGAACAGCTGCGGGCTGTTGTAGGGGAATACAGCAGTGATATTGTCACCTTTGGCTTCGTGATGGATGAAAATGGAAGGCTGACGGAGCGCCATTTGGATAACCTGCCAGAGGGGCGGGTGTTTACCCTGGGAGAGGTTAAGGGACTGCTGCTGGCTGCGCCCAATGCCTGGAACCGGCTCTGGAAGAGAAGCCTCTTTCTGGAATCGGGCATCCGCTTCCCGAAACGGGTCTGGTATGAGGATATCCGAACCACCACAAAGCTGTTTGCCCTGGCAAAGAGCATCGTCTATGTGCCGGAGACCTTTTACCGCTATGTGGTGCGGGAGGGCTCCATCACCCGGAACGTGAATGTGGAGCGCAGCCGGGAGATCCTCGACGCCTTTGAGGACCTGCTGGGCTGGTATCAGCAGCAGGGGCTGTTTGAAACCTATTATCAGGAGCTGTCCCGCTTGACGGTTGACCATGTATATTTGGCCGCCTCTGTGCGGGTCCTTCGCATTGACCCCAAGCACCCTCTGCTCCGGGAGTTCCTGGATTTTGTGTGGGAGAGATTCCCGGATTTTCAAGAGAACCCCTATTTGCGGCAGCTTCCCCGTCAGCATAAGCTGCTGATCAAGCTGCTGAAACGGAAACAGTACGGGATCATTCGCCTGATGTTCCAAATCAAAGACCATTTGCACTGAAAGGAACCTCTGTTTTGAAACGCTTTCAATTGACCAGTAAGAAGGGCATCCTGCTGAAAAATACAGTGATGCTCTATATTCTGACCTTTTCCACCTACCTGATGAGCTTTATTGTGGTGCCTTTTGAGACCCGGGTGCTGCAAACGGAGAAATATGGCCTGCTGGGGGTCGCCACGGCCATCATGGTCTATTTTCAGCTGATTATTGACTTTGGCTTTATTCTGTCCGCCACGGAGGAGGTTTCTCAGCATCGGGAGGACAAAAAGCGGCTGTCCAAGATTTTCACTGCGGTGACCATGAATAAGCTCCTGCTGACGGTGCTGAGCGGCATCGCCCTGCTGATCCTGTGCCGGCTGGTGCCCAATTGGCAGGGGAATACCCTGTTCTTTTTCCTGTTTTTCATTGCCACCGCAGTCAATTCCCTGATTCCGGACTATCTGTACCGGGGAATTGAGCAGATGAGCGCCATCACCATCCGGACGGTGCTGATTAAGCTCTTCTTTACGGTTATGATTTTCCTGCTGCTGCGCAGCCCCGGCGACTACTATTTGATTCCCATCCTGAATATTATCGGGAATACGGTGGCCCTTTTGGGCGTCTATGTACACCTGTTCCGGAGACTGGATGTCCATTTCACCAAATGCTCTATCCGGGATATCTGGAAGAATCTGAGACAGTCTATGACCTTTTTTCAGTCCCGGATTGCCAGTACGGCGTATACCGCTGCCAATACCATCATCCTGGATATCCTCTCCGCCGGCACGGTGACGGCGTTTTACTCCTGCGCGGATAGGCTGATCACCACCGCCAAAAACGGCCTGTCCCCGGTCTCTGACAGCCTGTATCCCTACATGACCAAGAACCGGGACTTTAAGCTGGTGAAAAAGGTGCTTCTAGTCACTATGCCGGTCATCATCGCAGGCTGCGCCGTGGTGTTTATCTGGGCTGAACCCCTTTGCCTCTGGTTTTTTGGCGCGGAATACGGCCTGGTCGCCCCGGTCCTGCGGGCCATGCTGCCAGTGGTTGTGGTCATCCTCCCCAGCTATGTTCTGGGCTTCCCCACCCTGAGCGCCATGGGCCTGAGCAAGTACGCAAACTATTCTGTGGTATTTGGTTCTATCCTGCACATCATCAATTTGGTGGTGCTGTATTTCAGTGGACACATGAATATGATCACCTTGGGAATCCTGGTTTCCATTGCGGAGACCGCAATTTTGGCCTTCCGCGTTGTGGTGATCGTAATTCACCGTGACCGTTTGAAAACACCCCCTGAAAAGGAGTCATAAGCTGTGGACAATCCCTTTCAAAAACTGTTGATTGGCGCCGCCTGGATGCTGGGGCGACTCATGCCAGTGGATGGAAGAAAGGTCGTCATTTCCAACTACTACGGGCGGGGCTATGGAGATAATCTGAAGGCCATTGCGGAGGAGCTTCTAAAGCGGGATGCCGGTGTGAAGCTGGTCTGGCTGACCAAGGGCCCGGAGGCTGCGGCGTCCCTGCCTGAAAAAATTACTGCCTGCGAATACAATTCCCTCAGGCGCTATCTGGAGCTGAGCACTGCTAAAGTCTGGCTGGATAACTGCCGCAAAGGGGCGCGTTTTAAGAAGCCGGGTCAGGTTTATCTGCAAACCTGGCATGGCTTTGCCCTGAAACGGATCGAGCGGGACGTGGCGGATAAGCTGCCCCCGGAGTTTGAGGCCTATGCCATGCGGGACTCCGCCCAGACCGACCTGATTGTCTCGGATTCCGACTTTATGACGGGTATTTACCGGAATTCCTTCTGGTATGACGGCCAGGTGGAGAAGTTTGGCTCCCCCAGAAATGACATGCTGGTGCGCGGTGATCCGGAGGTTTATCAGGCGGTGCGCCGGAAATTTGGCCTCCCGGAGGACTGTAAGATCGTGCTGTATGCCCCCACCTTCCGGGCGGATCACTCCCTGGAGCCCTACAGTGTGGACTATTTTCGGCTGCGCCAGGCGTGTGAGAAGCGCTTTGGCGGCCGATTCGCGGTGCTGATCCGCCTGCATCCCAACATTATGGAGCTGGCCACCAACCTGTCCTTCGATGGGGAGACCACCTTCGACGCCTCCCCCTACCCCGATATGCAGGAGCTGTTGGCCGCAGCGGATGTGGTCATCTCGGATTACTCCTCTCTGATGTTTGATTTTATGCTGACCCGCCGCCCCTGCTTCCAGTTTGCCACGGATATCAATGCCTACCGCGGCGACCGGAACTTTTATTTCCCACTGGATCAGCTGCCCTTCGGCCTGGCGGAGGACAATGATCATCTGGAGGAGCTGATTATGAGCTTCGACGACGCCGCCTATCAGAAGCGTTTGGATGGATTCCAGGAGCAGGTCGGTCTATGCGCCGACGGATGCGGGGCGGAGCGCTGCGCGGATTGGATTTTAGATAAGCTGAACTGAGGAAAAGCCTGCCCGTTTCTTGGGCATGCTTTCAGCTTGCAGGCTGTTTGTAGCAAGAAACGCACGAAAGGGCTGGAAATGTGCAAAAGCGCCCATGGCCTTCGGGCACAACCGATGATAAAATGAAATTACATCCAGGGTAGAATGAATTGTCAAAAAAGGGCGGATTTGATATAATGTCAGCATATCATAGAAATGGGGAAGGACTATGTCGACGGAATATCAAAAGGCCCGGATTGCGGCGGGCCTGTCTCAGGAACAGGCGGCGGCAGATATGCTCATGGACCGGGCGAAGCTGAGCCGGATCGAGACCGGAAATCAGAAGCCCACCGACCAAGAGGTGGTGGCCATGGCAAAGCGCTACCGGGCGCCGAAGCTGTACAATACTTATTGCGCAACCTGCTGTGAGATCGGGAAACGGATCTTCCGGCAGGTCAATTTGGAGAATCTGGATCGGGTGTCCCTGCAGCTGCTGGACATTTTGGGGCAGGCGGACGGGCTCCAGAAGGAGATCATCCGAATTGCCGCCAACGGCAGAGTGGACGGGGATGAGCAGGAGGCGTTTCGCCGCGTCGTGGGCCAGATGGATCAATTGATCGACGCCGCCCTGGCCATTAAGCTGTGGGCAATGCAGCATATCCGTGAAGACGAAAGCTGAAAAGGAGTTGGAGTCATGTCGGAGTTTCTACTTAGTATTGTGGAAAACGAAACCGCCCTGAAAACGTTGCTGGTCCTTGCGCTGGCGATGCTGATTGTGGGCATTATCCTGCGGTTCATATGCCATGCTATTGTGGATATGCCCCGGGCGGCCAGCGCGTGCCTGGCGATCATTTTTATTTATGTCGTTGCCGTGTGTATTATGGGCTATGAGGCCCAGAACCAGCTGTTCCTGAGCGCGCTGCCCTTTATTGGGGACGTAGTGGACTATCACAGCCTTTATGCCGTTATGAAAACCGATTTTAGCCGCTTCTTTGTTGAGATGGCAAAGCTCTTTGTTATGGCTTTCTTCATCAATCTGGCGCAGGACTTCCTGATTCGGAGGCGGAAGCGGAATTTCTTCGTCTGGTGGCTGCTGGAAGTGGTGGTGATTGCCGGGGCGCTGCTGGTCAACTATGGCACGGATTATCTGCTCCGCACCTATTTGCCGGATGGATTTGCGGACTGGCTCCCGGTGGTGATCTTCTGCGCAATCGGTGTGCTGTTGATCCTGACCCTGATTAAGCTGATTTTCCATCTGCTTAACCCCCTCCTGGGGCTTGTACTGGGATTCTTCTCCGGGAATTTGGTGGGCCGGACCCTGACAAAGTCCTTCCTGTCCACTGCGCTCCTGACCGCCGCAGTGGTGATAACGGATCGGATGGGGTATGGCTCGATCCTGTACAATCTGACCTTGGGGCTTGATGTGGCAATCCCCGTTCTGCTGCTTCTGCTTTTTATATGGTATCTGGTTTGGCGGGTTTTGTGCTGACCGGGGGTAAACTGGAGTTGAAATAGGAAAGATAGTGTGATAAATTGTGAATGAGCTTGCCATTTTGCGGCGCTACATGGCTAATTGAGGTGATTCTATTGATTATTCGTCCCAGTTTTTACAATGAACACGGTGGAGAGGATGTCTTTACCAGGTTGCTGACGGAGCGGGTCATTCTTTTGTTTGACCAGGTGAGTGATGACCTGGCAGCCAGCATCATTTCCCAGCTGCTCTATCTGGAGTCCGTAGATCCTGACTCGGACATCACCATGTACATCTGCTCCCCGGGAGGCAGCGTTTCCGCTGGCTTTGGGATCTATGACACCATGCGCCATATCAAGTGTGATGTGGCTACGGTTTGCGTGGGCATGGCGGCGAGCATGGGCGCTTTCCTGCTGGCAGGGGGCACGAAGGGCAAGCGCTATTGCCTGGAGAATAGCCAGGTGATGATCCACCAGGTTCTAGGTGGCACCCAGGGCCAGGCCTCTGACATGGAGATTGAGGTGAAGCACACCCTGCGGGTGAAGGAGCGCCTGAATAAAATGCTGGCCAGCAACACCGGCCATACCTTGACTGAGATTGAGCGGGATACGGACCGCAATAACTGGATGTTCCCAGAGGAGGCCCTGGAATACGGTATTATCGATCACATTATTCAGGAGGTTGAGGAAGAATGAAACGCCTGGTCATTAACCTGGATACCAGTTGGGTCCGCAACTGTTGGAGCGGCCACCAGCTGCCCTCCGAGACGATCTCTGAGCTGATGAACAGCCTGAATGCCGTGGATGTGCTGGAGCAGGGGCTTTTTCAGCTGAAAATCGAATTTGAGGATTCCAAGATCTCCCTGGAGCAGCTCCGGGAGGCGCTGTTCCGCAGGCTGTCCGAGCAGTTCAATCTCAGCACCCAAGACCTAAAAGCGGTTGTGACGCTGGCCCCGGACGAGGGGGCGCAACCGAAAAGAAAGCCCCGGAAGCCTGCCCGGGAAGAAGAACCGGAAGAATCCACGATAGGGAAGAAGAGGGCCCAAGGAGAGGACAAGCCCCATAAGGAGCAGGAAAAGAAGTCCTCCGTCATGGATCAAATCCATGCTTTAAAGGGCTCCAGGGAGTTTATTCAGCTCTGTGATCAGATCTGCGCCATGGCACCGCTTCTCAAAGGCCATAAACTCTCCGATGTGCTGGTCCGGAGAAATTATCTGTTTGCCATGGATACCGGCTGCGGGATGACTACCAGCCTGAAGCTGTTTGCGGAGCTGTTACAGGAGCTGGAGCTGTTCTCCACGCAGGGGGACAGCGCTGCGGAGGAGAAACTGGATCCGCCGAATCCCCGGGGGGATGTGCTGAAGGACGCCGCCCGAATGCTGGCTCGGCCCAAGAACAAGCTCATCTGTGTGGACATTAGCAATTGGATAGATCAAGTGTCCACGCCGGAGTTCCGGGATTTCCTGACGGTTCTGAATCAAAATGCGGACCGGAATATTTATGTGTTCCGTGTGCCCTACCTGGAAGAGGAGACCTTGTCCCGCATTACGGCCGCGATTTCCGACGTCATGCTGATTCAGCCCGTGGCATTTGTGCCCTTAACCGCCCCGGAGCTGCAAGAGATTGCGGACGGCAAGCTGAAGGCCTATGGCTTCACGGCGGATGAAGGGGGCTGGGACATGTTCCGGCGCCGCCTGGCAGAGGAGAAGTCCGATGGACGGTTCTACGGGATCAATACCGTTGAGAAGATCGTGGATGAAATGATCTATCAAAAGCTACAGGCGATTCTGTGCAGCGGCCAGGAAAATACGGTCATCACCGCCAAGGATATGAAGTATCTGGTGGCCGAGCAGAAAAGCCAGCTGTCCGCCCGGGAGCAGCTGGACAATATGATCGGCGTGGAGGGCGTCCGGAAACGCCTGGAGGAGATTGTCCGCCAGATCGAGTATGCCAGGTCGACGGAGGGGGTCAAGGCCCCTGCCATGCACATGCAGTTTATCGGAAACCCCGGCACCGGTAAGACTACCACCGCCCGCATTGTGGGCCAGATGCTGAAGGAGGGGGGGATCCTGTCCAACGGCTACTTCTTTGAGCACACTGGGGGCGACTTCATCGGCATGTATGTGGGCCATACCGCCCCCAAGACCCTGGCGCTGTGCCGGGATGCGTATGGCTCCGTCCTCTTTATCGACGAGGCCTATACCCTGGCAGACGCCTCCTATTCCAACGGCGACGGCTTTGCTAAGGAGGCGGTGGACACCCTGATTGCCCAGATGGAGAACCACCGGGACGATATGGTTATCATCCTGGCCGGTTACCCCAAGGAGATGGCTCAGCTGATGGCGCTGAACCCCGGCCTGGCCGGGCGGATCCCCTATGTGTTGGAGTTCCCCAACTATACCCGGGAAGAGCTGGCTGCAATCTTTATGCAGATGGTGCGCAACAGCTCCTTTGAGGCCGGCGAGGGCCTGCAGGAGGCCTCCCAGCGCTACTTCCTGGGGTTGAGTGACCAGGTGGTGTTGGCGCCGGACTTTTCAAACGGCCGGTTTGTCCGCAACCTGTTTGAGCGCGCCTGGAGCAAGACTGTCATGCGCACCCAGATGGACGGTACGGACCCCCGGGTAATCACGGTGGAGGACTTTGAGACTGCTGCTCAGGAGGATACAAAAACCCTCAGCGCAAAGGCCGGAAAGCGCAACCGCATGGGCTTCCATGTGGCCGCAGAATGAGCAATTGCAGGGGAGCGGAGGGCTGCCGGCGCTCCCTTCCCCATGCAAATGATCATATAATTATAATAACAGGAGGAACTTACTATGGCAGATGAAAAGGAAATGCAGTTGGCCAAGAGCATCTTTGATGAATTGACCGTTCACCTGAAGGAAATCGGCATCAGATCCTTCCAGACCAAGGAAGACGACGGGGATTACGTGATCGATTTCAAGTATCTCGGCGAGGATCTGCCCATGCAGTTCTATATGGTGGTGGATACGGACCGTCAGCTGCTGCGCATGATCTCCCCCCAGCCCATCCGCTTCAAGGAAGAGCAGATGGACGAGGCCGCCAAGGCAATCTGCGCCATCAATGACCGCTTGGTGAACGGCCGCTTTGACCTGAATATCAACAGTGGCAGTGTGTCTTTCTCCCTGTGCACCTGCTTCATTGAAAGTCTGATTGCGGACCGTGTATTTGATTATATGATTGGCGTCTCCATCAACACCGTTGATGAATACAACGATAAGCTGTTTCTGCTGGCCAAGGGTATGTTGAGCCTGTTCGACCTGCTGCAAGATCTGAAGCGTTAATTTCCCGTTGAGAACGTCCGATTTTCTAGGGAACTCCTCCTGGAAATCGGGCGTTTTCATATTTTTAAAATGGTTCCTTGCTTTCCCCCTGAGCCAAGCTGCCTTCCCGGGCATATTTCACAAATTCTGATTGTAAATCATGCGAAATATGGCACAATGAGGGAAGAAAAGGAGGGGGTGCCATGCTGTACCGGCAGATTTGTTGTTTTTTAGAAGTCGCAAGGTGCCTTAGCTTCACAGCTGCGGCACGAAACCTGTATATGACCCAGCAGGCGGTGACCAAGCAGATTGCCTCCCTGGAGAAAGAGCTGGGGGAAGAAGATTCCCTACCGGAGGAACATCCGCTCCCCGGATATCGCCACGCTGATGCTGCGCCTGGAAAACGGCCGGGGGTTTGCACTGCTGACCCGGGTCTTTGAGGGGTATGAGTCCCCGAAGCTGCACTATCAGGAGGTGTCGTTTCCGGAGGCCCATGCGGAGCTGGTGTGCATCTGCCCGGAAGACCCGGATGAACAGACCCGGGAGATTATCAAGCTCATTTCCCGGAGGTTCCGGCAAATTTGATCACTTCAATTCATCCCCTTTTTTTGGCATAGGAGAGATATAAAATGAACATCCGCAAGTATGAACCCTCGGATTGCAGATGCCTGATGGAACTTTTTTACCATACAGTCCACACGGTCAATGCCAAGGATTATACAACAAGAACAATTAAACGCATGGGCAACTGGGGAAGAAGAACTGGGCCAAATGGAATCAGTCCTTCTTAGAGCATCATACCTTTTTGGTGGTTGCAGAGGAAGCCATCGCGGGATTTGGCGATATCGACGACACGGGCTACTTGGATAGGCTGTACGTTCATAAGGGGCATCCTCTTGACAAACTATAACATGGAAAAATTGGTTCCGGATGGACAGTGAAAGTAATTGCAAAAGAGGCGCCGATATTATATAATCATAATAATCATAATGTGTGATCTTTTGGCGGATTTTGGCCGGATTTTTGGAAGAAAAGGAATAAATGCGGCAATCGCCCTGATATTGGTAATTGCCCCGGAGCGGCCTTCACGCCCCTCTGATCCATCGGTGTGATAAGCGCAGCAATTTAAATCGTCAGAAAGGGATTGATTGAAGATGAGATGGAACCGGTTGACTGCACTCGCCCTTTCCCTGGCGCTGCTGATTTGCCTTGGGGGAGCGCCGGTGTGGACGGCAAGCGCGGAGGAGGACTCCACGGTGTATGTGCGCAAGCACGTCAGCATGCTCTATGATGACTCAGGCAGTATGAGCAGCACAAAGGTGGCAAACAACCTGAAATGGACCTTTGCCAGCTATGCGGCGCAGGCGTTTGCCGGACTGCTGAACGACACAGACACCTTGACGATCACCTTTATGAACCATACAAGCAGCAGAGCGGACCGGCTGGTTGTGGACCTACAAACGGACCGGGCCGCGCAGATTTCCAACGTGATGGCTGCCACTGGCACTGTGGTGAAGCAGGGGAATACGCCCCTTGATCAGGTTGATACGGCGTTGCAGGTGCTGTTGGACGACGGCCTGGGTGAGACCCGGGATACCCAGAGCGAGCAGTACTGGCTGGTGCTCATGACAGATGGAATATTTACTGATGCCGAAGGCAATGAGTTGCCGGAAGAAGATGTGGTGGCCAAGCTGACTTCCATCCTGGATACATATCCAGAGCTGCATCTGGTTTACTTCGGGATTGGCACCAGCGGGCTGTCCGGTCAGGATGTGGCGAAGGATTTCCGGGAGGATTCCAGGCTGACGGCGTATGCGAATTTTTCAGCGGTATACGCGCCCAATCAAGATGCCGTGGTCTCCACGATGCAGGAGTTGTCCGGCCAGATTTCCGGGCGCTATAATGCGACGGATTCTGCCAAGGTTTCCGGGGCAACGGTGACCATATCCATTTCCGGCGAATCCTCCCCCATTCGCAACGTGGCGGTGCTGGCGCAAAATACCAATGCCACATTGGTTAGCGCCGTGGCAGAGGACGGGACGGAGCTGGAAATCACCCGCAGCGCGGCGCTGAGCTATCCCAGAGATGACAGCTGTGCAAACGTGCCCCAGGGTACGCTGGGGGGATATACCGCCCTCATCAGCGGGCCAAACGGGGAAAAGATCCCCTCCGGCGACATCACGTTGACCTTCTCAGAGGCGGTGGAAAAGGATTCCCTGTCACTGATGTATGAGCCGGCCATCCACCTGAATTTGGTGGCGGAGAAGCAGCTGGCCTCCGGTGAATGGGAGACGCTTGGCAGCAGTACTCCGCTGAATGACGGCGATACCATTCGGATCGATTACGCCATCTGCGAGGATGGCTCCAATGAGCCCCTGGATGTGTCCGCCTTCTTCGGGAATACCCAGGTCACGATTACGGCAAACGGCCAGGCGGTAAGCGCCGGGGAGGCCTTTCAGGTGGCTCAGGGGGACACAACCATCCGTGTTGACGTGAGCATGATGGACGGCGCCTATCAGATTAGCACCAATCGGACGCTGAAGGTTTTGTCCATTCAGGCCTCGGACTTCCAGATAACTGTCAGCGGGTCCATAACCCTGACCCAGTCGGAGCTGGCGGAAAATTCAGAGCAATTTATCGACTTCACGGTTCAATATGGCGGGGCCGCTGCGGAAAAAGCGCTGTTGGGGGATTTCACCTGTTCAGCGGCCAGCGCCTCCGGGGCGCCGCTGGAGGGAACGGTGACCATGCCGGGGGACGGCGTGATCCGCTTTACCCCCCGGGACCCAGAAGCGGAGGCGGGCATCTACACGGTGAGCTTGAGCTATGGCGGAGAAACGGCCTGTCAGGAGCAGGTGACAGTCAACGCGGATACCTATTACACCGCCACCGCCTCCGGCGGCTTCAGCGTGATGGATAATGAGATCAGCACCTGTGGGGATCGGGTTGAATTTTCCGTGATTGCCCATGTGGACGGTCAGGAAATCCCCATCACCCAGGAGGAAGCGGCGCTTTTCCAGATCACCACAGCCTCTGAAAACGGCGATTCCCTGAATTGGGATGCAGCCTATGAAAGCGGCGGGGTGCTGACGCTGACGCCCACCGGTTCCGGCGCGGCTGTGGGCACCTATACGGTGAGCCTTGTGGAGGTGGAGAGCGGCGAGGTGCTGTGCACCACCACTGTTACTGTGCTGAAGCACGATGCCGTCTATGTGGTGGAGCCTGTGCTGCCAGAGAATGGGGTGGTGGACCTGTTCCGGCTGGACTATAACGAGACGGCCGTTGGCTTCCGGATCTACATGGATGACCAGCTCTGCACGGCGGCGCAGCTGCAAGGGATGATCGACAGCGCTGTCTTGGTGGCAGAGGCGGACCGGTCAGACAGCCTGATGGGCCTTGTCCTGACGGTGGAGGAACTGGACGGCACGCCGGTGGTGGTGTGTACGCCCACCAGCAGCGCGGAGAGCCACGTTGCCGCGTTCTGGCAGCGGATTCCCATCGCCTATGGCGGGCTGAGACAGGGGGATCTGACAATCACCCTGACGGTTGACCAGCCCAAGGGGGCAGAGGGGGCCGGCACGTTGCGGCTATCTGGGGCCCTGCTCCGGCGGATCTTCTATATTCTTCTGCCCTGGCTTGTTCTTCTGGTAAGCTCTATAATCAGCATGGTTGCATACAGCAATCTGAGGATGCCCCGTTTTAAAAAGGGCGCGCTGACTTATGTGGAGCTGACCCTGGTACCGGGGGGCATATATTCCGTCAGCCTTGAGGAGGAAGCCCCCACCCACAGCCACCATTTCTATATCAAACTGCTGCCGCGGCCCCAACGGATCACCTTTAAGGGGATGACCTTCCTGGCGGGGAGTAAATCTGCCAGGCGAAGAAGGGGGCGGAATCGGTTTTATCCCCCTGCTGCGGTGATCACCGGCACGGTGGCGGAAATCAACGCAAGCTATTGCAGCGTGCCTCCCAGGCGGCGTTTTTTGGAGGAGCTGTGCTATGAGCGGCCCGGCGGGGAGATTCCCATAAACGAGGTGCCGCTTACCAACGTCCGGCCCTTTGCCCCCTTAACTGTGGCGGATATGAACGCGGAGCAGACCTGGATGCCAGCCCTTGATGACGGTGCTTATATTGTGAAGAAGGCGTACAATGGGAGAGTGCTGGAGAGCATGGAGATCTGGGGATTCCTGGAGGATAGGTAAACGGATCTAACCGGGGCCCGGTAAGGGCCCCGGGGAAATAAAAGGAGAGGAAGGTAAATCACTATGAGAAATCTCTTTATCGGGCTCGGCGGCACCGGCGGTGAGGTGCTGAAGCTGCTGTACGGCATGATGTCGGAGGAGCAGCGCCGGGACGCTAACTATCTTTATCTGGATACCAGCCGGAACGCAACGGAGCATCAGATTGCCGAGGGAATCAAGACGGTGCGCATCTCCACGGCGGATACCGTGGAGGATATGGCGGCAGAATTGGGCCTTGATGACGGCGTGTATGATTGGATGCCCAGCGGGGATTCAGAGCGTGTCTTTTTGAACAGTGGCTTTGACGACGGCGCCTCCCAAAACCGATATAAGTCCAGATTGTGCATCGCCAATTTCCTGTCCAAGAACAACAACGCGCTGCACAATATGCTGCATCAGCTGAATCTGCCCACGGCGGAGGCGAAGAACACGATGCTGCGGGTGATGATTGTCTCTTCTGTGGCCGGGGGTACAGGCACCGGGACCTTCCTGGATGTGGCGCTGTATATCCGTAAATACTTCCGCCAGAGAAACCAGAACGTCCGCATCACGGGCCTGTTTGGCTGCCCGGATATGTATATTGGTGTCAACGGCCACGACGAGGAGAAGCGGCGGGCCATGTTTGCCAACGCCTACGCTTCCATCCGGGAGCTGAACGCCATGAATATGTGCGTAGGCGGCAGCCGCAGCGTCTCCAATGACTATGGAAGATCCATCAATATCAAGATCGACACCCGCAGTGAGGGCAAGTTATTTGATTCCCATGATCCCGATTTTACCCAGAGCTATAATGCCAAGCCCTTTGACCTGCTCTACTTCGTGGATCAGGAAAATGCCGATGGCTTTGAGCTGGGCAATCTTCAGGACTACTATCAGGTGATGGCGGATGTGGCCTACACCCGCCTTTATTCTCCCCTGGAGGGCGTGATCCAGGACGATGAGAGCAACGAGATGAACCGCCGCGCCACAGTTCCCACTGCGATCTACGGCAGCGCGGGCTTTGCCAAGATCGTATACCCCTATGAGGACATCCTGCGCTACCTGGCTGAGCGCAAGGTCAGCGAGGACCTGGGCAGCAAGTGGACCTTCTGCGAGAACGCATGGAATGTCTACCGGCATAAGCAGCAGCGGGCTGCCAAGGCCGCCGGCACCATCTGGATCCAGGAGCCGGAGGAACGGGAAGACAACTACATGACCAATATCGACAACGCCATCAACAAGCCCAATTCCACCCTGGCATTCCTGGCGAATATGATCCGCACCCCTGTGGGGGAGGACCGGGTCAAGCTCTACCTGGACACCCTGGAGGCCCAGGCAAAGTCCCGCACCGGCATCAGCAACGGGGATGCTGGCCGGGAGGATGCCGCCTACGGCCTGGGCGTCCGCAAGGATGTGAAAGAGACCCGGAGCCTGGTGAGCGCCATCTATGTGAAGGCCGCCAATAAGAGCGGCAGCAAGCCCCTGGAGGCCCTCAGCGATGCCAGCACCATTGATACGAAGCTGAAGAATTACAACAGCGTGCTAAAGCGGGCCGCGGGCCGCCAGGCCCAGGTGTTGGCCTCTGCCATGTTCCCCATGGATGAGAACGGCGTGGAGCAGCAGGAGATCAGCTCCGATCAGATCAATATCCACACCGGCCTGTTAATGCAGGATGGCAAGGATGTCCATCCCCTGGCTGCCCGGTATATGCTCTACCGGCTGCGCCAGCAGCTGCGGGACCGGATCGAGCGCTATGCTGGCAGAAACAATCCCCGGCACCTGTCCCAGGAGCTGGAAACAGCCTATCGCAGCGTCCACCTGTTCTTCGATGACGATTGGGAGGATGGCAAGGACGTGACGGCGGATCAGTACATTGTCCAGTTGAAGAAGAAGCACTTTGGTCGCAACCGGGCCAGCCGGGAGGATCTTGACGATTACCTGGAGGCCATCAGCAAGGCCATGGAGTCCGCCATGGACGCCGCCACCGAGGAGATGCTGTATCAGACCTGGGTCTCTGTCATGGAGAATCTGGACGCCTTGATCAGCCAGTACGAGGGATTCTTTGAAAATGTTGAGCAGTTTGCAACGACGCTGACCCGGAGAAAGCAGGAGGACGAGATCGCCCATGACGTGACCACGGGGGGCTATGTCTATGTTGGCGCAACGGCACAGGTCAAAAATTACTATTACCTGGCTGCGCCCGGCGTGTCCGGCGCCCTTCAGACGGGCAATGACGAGATTTACGCCCATGAGGGCAGCGGCGTCTATCATGCCCTGATCAAACGGGCCATGCGCAACCTGGCCCGGAAGCATCAGATGGAGCAGATGGGCGAGGTTTACCGCAATAAGCAGGAGGATACTTACTCGGATATGGGTGAGATCTTTGACTCTGTTGTGGAGCGCTATATCGGCTATCTGCGTCAAAAGGCCGTCTATCTGGACACCGACGTCTGCACCGCCATGGTGCGGGAGTGCTGTCAGGAGCTGAATGTGAATGCCGCAGCGCTGGTGACGGATCCCGCGGCCCAGACCAAGTTCCAGACTGCCTTCCGCGGGAGGGTGATGGAGCTGGTTGTCAAATCCCGCCCCATGATCCGCTATAATAAGAGCAACCGAGAGATGTATTTCCGAAATGAGATCGACGTCACGGCATCGTATCTCTACTTGGCCATTGCCCCGAAAACGGCGGCACAGCTGGCGAAATATTTCCCCACCGCCAGCAAGGAGCCGTTGGAGGGCTTTATCAGAGCCAATAACCTGGATCAAGCCCCTGTGGTGGCGCCGCAGTTTGACAAGCGGGAGCTGGCTGCGTTCCAGGCGGTCCACTGCCTGCAGCCCACCCAGATCATCAAATTCAACGAGAATTCCGACAAGGCCTATTATCATGCCTATTGCGAAAGGCTGCATGAGGCGCTGGAGCAGGGCCTGCTCTCCAAGACCGGGCATTTGGATAAAAGCTGGCATCGCCGGGGCGCAATGCCCTATATCAGCCGCAACCTGGAGATCAAGTGGCGCAAGCAGGTTATGAAGGCCTTCCTGTATGAGATGCTGGCAAGGGAGATTGGCTTCTCCGTGGACGGGGAGGGAACCCGCTGCTTCATCTTTAAGCGGAACGGCCGCACCGAATTCATCCATTGGCCAGGCAATGACCTGGTTCTCCGGGGCAATATCTCCCGGGTGATGGAGTTCCTGGCTGAGGATGAGCGTTATTTGGAGTCCCTGGCAGAGAAGATGGACGATGCCGTCCGGTATCAGGTCCGCAAGCTGGGCAACTATACCGACAGCCTGGACAACTATAAGGCCGGCATGACTGAAAACGGCGTGCTGCAGCTCATGCGCACCAACCTTGTGGCGGCGCTCCGGGTGCCCGGTGATGCCCCGCTCAGCGGCATGAACGCAGTGCGCACCACCAAGCGGGAGGTGGACGAAGCCCGCCAGAAGCGGATTCAGAACAACCTGTGCCGCCTCCAGAAGGAGATCTCCGGCGAAGTGGATGAGGGCAGCACCAATCTGCCGGATTCCCGGGCTACCATGGGGGGCGTGCTGGAGGTCGCGTGGCTGGTACACCAGAGCGAGGAGAAGCTGGGCGAGGACCGGGACTATGGCGAGGAGCTGCTGGCCTGCGCTGCGGAGGTGGTGGACACCATCTGCCAGGGCATGTACGGCAGTGACCAGATCATCAACGCCAACAGCACCGAGTATCAGCAGTATGTCCGGCTCTATAACTCCGTGATTCAGAAATTCGTGCGGGATTATGTCATTGACTGCCTGCGTAAGGACATGCTGCTGGAGAAGTACGACGAGGATGAGCTGGCTGCAATGCTCCGGGCGGATAGCCGGGGCGGCTACAATTGCGCCGAAGTGGACGTGGAGCTGAGCCCCATGAGCAGCCGTGTGGAGCTGCTTGAGTCGCAGGAGGGCACCTATCCCGACCTGAAGAACATCCCTCAGAATATCCGAGACAGCGCCGCGTTTGTCTGGATCAGCAACAACTGGAAGCTAAAGAAGTTCCAGTAATGGGAAACAGCTGATTCCGGCGGTTAAATGATTGCAGCGGGGGGAATTTTATGCGTACCATTATTGTCAATACAATCGGGGAGCGTATGCAGCGCAACCGGCTGTTTTTCCTGCCCTTCCGGGAGGATGAGCTGATTTGGCTGGACTGCGAACTGACGCAGCCAGAGCAGTGTGTCCGGGAAATTTCCCAGCTGCTGGAACGGCAGAACACCCGTCAGGACTACCATATGGTGGTCCTGACGGATCTGTCGGTTTTTGGGGAGACCAAGTACGAGCATATCCGCAAAGCCTGCCAGCAGTTGATGCGGGCCTATTGGAATGAATGCCTCCTTCGCCCCATGGCGGAGCGGCGCCTGGATTTGCCCTGGGGGGTGACGGAGGTTTTTCTCTATTCGGGAGCAAGGAATAACCACGGCGGCGTGGCGGAGGATAAGGTGCTGAGCCAGCTTTTGCCCCTGGAGCGATGGAGTGAGAGCCAAGGGGCGTTGACCATGCGGTTCTTCCGCCACGGACAGGAGTTTGCCCTGGATGTTTCCCCCCTGTTCCGGGAATATCTTCAGGACTTCCGGAAAAAGCGCGGCGGGAGCCAGCCGGAGGACCATGCCGAGGAGCCTGCGGATGAGTTCCACGCGCTCCTCCATGGTGAGGGCAACTATCGGGAGGAGAAGAGCCGCCAGCCGCAGGAGGAGACCGAAAAAAGATGGCTCAAGGAGCTGGAACAGCTGATTAAGAGTCGGTTAGCGGAGCTTCAGGACTTCCGCTTTGAGCTGGGAGGAGACCGGGGCGAAGCCCAGCTCAGCATTTATGAGCAGCTCTTTCCCATTAATGACGGGCATCCGGAATTGGTGTATGCGGATTTGCAGCTGAATTTGAGCCGTTATATTGAGAAGCTCAGCAGATGGAACGGGGCCGGGGCGCCGACCCAGATTAGCCTGACGCCCCATAGCGCCCGGGAATTCAAGGATATTCTGAACCGGGCGGAGCGCCGCCTTGAGCTGGCGCAACAGAACAAGCCCCAACAGACCTACTATAAACTGGAGAGCCCGGGGCTGGAGGTTGATGTCAGCGAAGTGGAAGCGGAAATCCTGGCAAAGCTAGAGGAGCATACACAGGACATCTATGGCGTGGCGGATGCGTTGTCCCAGGAGCCGCTCCCCATGGATCATCTGGATCGGGGCTGGTTCCTCATCGGGCGGGAGATTCGCCGCTTCCAGGAACTTTTCGACAAGCTGAAGGAGCAGTATGACGAGAATGCGGTCCGGAAGAACCAGTCAGCGATTCTGGACCTGTGCGCGGATCGGTTCCATGCCTGGCGCAGTGCCCATGCTGAAAAGGGCGGCACCGTTCAGCCCAACGCCACAGAGCATACCAGGCCCCGGATGCAGCTGAAGGAGTTGCGGGAGGAGCTGAATCAGGAGCAGGAGGCCTATTTCCATGCAAATGTCGCGGAATTGGCGGATTATGACGATGTGCGGCGGGAGGCGGTGGACATTTGGAACCGGTTTGAATGCCTTGCCCGCTTCTGGTCGCCCAAGACCCGGGGCCACGATCTGGCGCATTTCCGCAAGTTCAGCCTGGTGATGGCGGTCATCTTTCTGGTTATTATGATCCTGCCCTATGGGCTGATGGAGTGGGGCCAGCCGGATGTGGGCATCCCCAAATATCTCTGGTTCCTGGTCAGCCTGGGATGGTTCGCCATTGCCTACGGTGTGAGCCTGGTGTATTGGCTGCATCAGCTTCGGAAGAAGCTGCGGGAGTGTACCCTGGAGCTTTACCACCTGATGCAGACCAGCACTCAGCGGCGCAGGGAGTCCATCCTCATGGCGGTTCGGATTTATGGGACGATCCTTCCGACGTGTTTCCGGGACAGCGAACGCCTGCGAAGGCTGGAGGAGTTGGATCGGAAAAATGAAGAGAAAGAGAAAAATTACAGCTGGCACGACCGCATTTTGAAGGATGCGCTTTATGAGCTGCGTGAGCTGCGCAGCGCACTGCGACTGGAGCGGGAAACGGAGCCTCTGGATCCGGTTGACCATATGAAGCCGCTGGATTATGACCAGCCCCCCTGGGAGGGGACCAACCGGGAAGCATACCTGCTATTTCAGGACTGATGGGAAGGAGGGACTGGTATGTCGCTGATCAAACTATTCATCATACTGGCGGTGCTGTTGCTCTTGTCCCTGCCTTTTTTGCCGCTGCGGACCCCCTTCTCCCTATGCTTCTATAATTTCCCGCCAGAGAAACGGCCGAAAAACCTGGTTTTTCTGGGGGGAGCTGTACTCCTGTCCCTGGCTGTGGTTATTTTCCTTCCCAAGCTGCTGAATCTGATAAATTGGTTCCTGGGGCTGAAATATGTGAAGCTGGTGATAGAGATGTTCCCCAGCTTTGTCAGCTATGATGTGGTCTTGCTCCGGGCGATTATCGCCAATATTGTGTTCTGCTTGGCAGTGTTGATTCTGTTTGCAATCCTGGCGGGCTTTTCCGGCCTAAAAGCCGCCGTGAAGGACAACCAAAGGGAAAAGAAAGCGGAGCGCAAAAAGAGACGGGAGGAAAAGAGGAAGAAGGAAAGGGCTGAAAGGACGAACAGGTCGAAAAGGGAAAAAAACCTGAAGGAAGAGGAGAAAACGGAGCACCAAGGGAAGAAGGACCCGCTGACCGAACCGCCTGTGGTTTTACCGGAAATCCTGCGGCCTGAGCCGGAGGAGCGGGATGAAAGCGCCAAGATCCGGATCCCGGGAGAGACCACCCGTGGGATAAAGCAGCCCCAGGGGAAGGAGCAGGAGCCCCCGATGGAAGGCGATGAAGGCAAGGGGGAGCGGGGAATCTCCCTTCCGGAGCTGGCGGAACAGGCGCTGGGCCTCTTCTATGAGAAGTCCGGCGAGGAGTGGGTGGCCCGCCCCCAGAGCTATAAGGTTGCCAAGCACCTGCGGAACTTCCTTGTGGTAATTGGCGTTGTCTATCTGCTGGTGTTTGCGCTGCTGATGATTCCCGCCCTATTTTCCGTGAATTCCACCTGGCTCTACCGGGTCATGGAGCGGTTTGCTGCGGACTGCTACTTATATCCTGCGGTATCTATGGTGGTTCTGGTGGAGGTATTCTGGTTCCTGAATGGCATGGAAAAGGAACTGGAGCCGGAAGAGGCAGCGGAACCTTGGAGCCGTCAGCAGGGTCGCATTGTGGATTTGGATGAGGTGGAGAAAAAGCTGATCCGGCTCCATGGACAGAACCGGGAAGTGGGCATTTTTTACAGTGACGATGTGGAAAATCCCCAGGCCGGCCAAGGGGAGCCGGAGGTGGAGAAAGACCCTCTGTTGAAAAACATTGCCGAATTCGTCAAGTCTCAGGGCTATGTGCGGAATGACACCTACCTTGCGGGAATCCAGGCCCTGCAGGCCGGAAAGGATGCCCTGTTCACGGCCCCGCTGTATTCCTCCGTTGGAGTTTATCTGTACGCATACTTGAATGTGCGCATTGCCATGGGGGAGCGGATTGTGGTGATCTGCCAGCGGGAGGAGGAGATGGATGCCGTCATCGAGAACCTGAATCAGGGCTTGCAGCGGGCACTCCAGGTCCACAGGCCCCTGTGGTCCATCGCCAAGCGCTCCGGGCTGAAGCAGGACGCCCTGGTGGACCTGTTGGTGCTGACCCCAAAGGACTTCTGCGATGAGCAGCTCTATCTGGATGGCCGGCGTTTCTTCTCCAGGGTGACAATGGCGCTGCTGCCAGACGCCGACCGGGTGATCCGAGCCAACAACTATTACTGCCTGCTCACCTCTGAGCGCCTGCGCCAGGCGGCGGGGCGCCGTGTGCAGTACCTGTTCCTGGCAACGCGGAATACGCTGAATTTGGACAACAGCCTTTATCAATATTTCAACCTGGAGGAGCCCATTGTCCGGATGCAGGACTATTATTCCTATGGCAACGTGCGGCTTTACGTTTGGAAGACCGGCAACGACGGCACGGTGCTGCTGGACAACGGCGCGCAGAATGTGCTGTTGGAGGTCTCCGTCTCCAATGTCGCGGCCAGGATGGGGGTGCCCAATATCAATGTGGTCTCCCAGGGGGCGATCTTCCCCGATCAGGTGAACGCCCAATGGCTGGATGTTTACGATGCCCAGGAGCGCCCCATGGGCTTTGTCATTGTATCGGACGATGGTTATAATCTGCCGGGGGTGATATTTGCGTACTCCCGGTATATCGGCAAAAAGGTCTCGGTGCTGCACATTATCAGCCGGCCCTACCTGCTGAGAGATTACTTTTTTGAACAGTCTCCCCGGTACTTCTATGAGCAGCCGCTGATGGAGCAGAGCATAGCGGAACATGCCCAGGTCCGTAAAAGCGAAATGGTGCTGCTGCTTTGCCGGCTGATGCGGGGAATGGAGCTGGAGCAGTTTGCCGCCGCCATGGAGCGGATGACAGGCGGGACAATGGAGTCCGATCCCCGGACCGGGGAGCCCATCCCCGGCAGTGTGCAGACGTTGGTGAAGCGCTGCATTTCAGAGGCCTTGGGCTATGAGCCTGAGGGGGTGAGCTTTTTTCTCACCAACCGAAGCGGGGAGCGGTTCCGGCCAGTGCGGATTCTGACGGTGCGGGATACCGCGGCGCTGGACGCCCTGCTGGCCAGCACAGAGCTGGTGCGCGTACACTTTACCGGCCAGCGCAAGACGGCGTATCTGGATCTGTTCCGCTGTATGCTGGGCCAGCGCTATATGCTGGGCCAGAACCTGGTCTATGACCACCGGAACTATGAGATTAAGTACATTGACTACCAGCGGGGCATCCTCGAGGTTGATGATGCGAATGTGGTCCATGGCATTCCCCGGGATTATATCCAGATCAGGAGCTATACCATCCCGGAAGACAGTGGGCTGCCGGCGCTCTGCCAAAAATGCCCGGAGGAGAATGGCGGGGCCCTGCCCCCGGGGGTGGAGATGACCTGCCTGCACTACCACAGTACCCAGCAGCTTTTGCAGTCCCTGACCATGGTGCGTGTTTCCTCCAGCTATTCCGTCCAGTCTGATACCGAGGGCTATTACATGATGCGCTCTGATTTGGAGTCCTTGGATCTGACGGGCAACGCGGTGACAGAGCGCAAGCTGGACGGGGCCATGCGGGCAAAGCTCCACAGGGACGTGCAACAGGTACTCTACCTGGCTTTGGACGGTGAATTTGGCCGGAGCGACCGCAAGACCATGACCCTGGCCGTGTTGCTGCAAGAGATGATGAAGACCATCTTCCCCAATCAGTATTTCTGCATTTCGGTCTGCCCGATCCTGGCAAAACCCGGGGATATCTATGAAAACGACGACCACCTGTGTAGCCAGATTGCGGGGATGTATCCCCGGCTGAAAAACTGGGGCAAGGTCCGGGAGCACAGCATTGAACTGCTGATTGTGGATGACTGCCAGGGGGGCACCGGGGTGCTTGACCTGCTCTACGATCAGGAGGGCACTTTCCTGAGCAATGTCCTTGGGATGCTCTGCGATTATCTGGATTGGCAGCGCACCCACGAGCCGGGTACCTATTTCTATTTCGGCGCCAAAATGGAACCCGAGATCTACGATCTGGTGGGGTTGCGCCAGGTGCTTCAGCCCTTCATGCGCCGGTATATTCGGGAGCATGACCTGTTTACTGAGTTGGCGGACCAGAACTGCTGCGGGTTCTGCGGCGAATCCCTCCAGGGCGGGGAGAGCTACCTCTGGCAAAACAGGCTGAATATCTGTGGCCGTTGTCAGGGAGAGTACTGCCCGGATCAGGGGGAATGGGGTGAAATCCTGAAGTATATCCTGGATTTGTTGAAACGGAGCTTCCAGGCGGATATGCCCCATGACATCAAGGTGGAGCAGGTCCCCGCTGGCGCCTTCCGGGATGGGACGGTATCCGAGCTGGATGTGGGTGCCCATACCATCCGTCTGGCCCAGGAGCTGCCGCTGACAGCGGCGCATGTTGCCCTGCTGCAGAACGTGGTGCGCCTGTGGCAGTTGGAAGAGCTGTCCATCAATGGGGATCCTGAGCTGGAAGGCCAGGTGCAGTATGTCACGCTGCAATATCTGGAGGAACTGGAGCAGCATCAGCGTCGCCGCCGCCTCTACCGCAGGCTGATGGTCCAAAAGTCCGGGGAGGGGGAGGGCTTCCGAAGCCTGAACCGGGAGATGCAGGTGCTTTCCTCCCACAATAGCTTCGCCTATATGTTGGGGAGGCTGAAAAAGAGTTCTGGACAGCCGGTGCCGAAAAAGGAGAAGGGAATCTCCACCCGGAAGGGGAATCCCGCTGAGGTTTGCCATTACTATTACAGCAAAATGAGTGGGCCGGAACAGGAGGCCTATGACCGGCTGCTTCAGGGACGGCTGAACATGGAGGAGCGCATCTCTCTGGAGGGATTGTCCCAACCTGTGAAGGTGGAGCAGTTGGATTGGCTCATCACCTGCATTTGCAATGACCATCCGGAGATATTCTGGGACAACGGAAGGTATGTGTATGCCTACGATGGCGATGTGGTGAAAACGGTGAAGATGGTCTACACCATGACGCCCCAGGAGCGGGACCGGCGGCAGGCCGAAATTGATCAGGTCTATCCGGCACTGCTTCAGGGAATTACAGAGGAGACGGATGATTTCACCGCAGCACAGCAGATTTATGAACGGATGATTGACCTGATGGACTATGACACCATCGCGTTGGAGCGGCAAAAACGTCTCAAGGAGCTGGATCAGAATCTGCCGGACGACCTCCGGTCCATTTACGGCGGCCTGGTGGGGCGCCGGGGGGTGTGCGCAGGCTATGCCCGCAGCTACCAGTTCCTGCTGCAAAAGCTGGGCTTTACCTGTATTTATGTGACCGGTGAAGTGGAGGAGGCTGGGCATCATGCGTGGAACATTGTACAGATGGAGGGTGAATACTACCACGTGGATGTCACCTGGGGAGATGGCTCCGACACCAACCAGACCGTGCGGGATTTGCGCCGTTCCTACAGCTATTTGGGCCTGACGGACAGTGATATTCGCCGGACGCGGGATATCGATCCGGTGCCCAAGCCGCCGGCCTGCGACACCACGGCCTGCAATTACTTTGTGCGCAACGGGCTCTTCTTCCCCCTATTTGATTTTAAGCAGATGAAAGAGCACGTGGTGGAGTTCCTAAAGGGGAATGAAGCGGTACAGAGCGTCCAGATGCGGTTCCCCAATGCCAGAGTGATGGATATGGCCATGAATCACATGCTGAACCACGGTGGCTTCAAAGAATGTCTGGAGGCTGCCGGGATCACCGTGACCCGGATCTATGCCAGGAAGGACGACAAGCTCTGTGTCCTGACCATGTGGGATGAGGCATGGAATCCGTAACCATCGGCCCACAAAAGCCAAAAAATGACCCGTCCTGGACTATGCAGGACGGGTTATGTTTTCGGTGTGGGATAACAATGATTTATTCCGCATTCCTGCATGCTGGTCAGCGGGTTCAGATAGGATTCCCCGACAAAATACTGCGCAAAAGCACTGTTGGGCTGACCTGAACCAAAGAGATTTTTCTTGTTGAAGGTTTCTTCATTCCTGATTTTCGTCCTTATTCCTCCTATAAATAGTTTTACATTTTGCTGTTTCTCTTGTCCCGAATAACAAGCGGTGTGCCCAATCCTTTTGCACACCCGGTAAAAGTATCGCAACACACGAATTTCCATACAAAAGGCATATAGCCCCGGACGGGTTTCCTGGCCTATTGGCTTTACTGCATGTTGGCGAAACGTTCGATGGCTTTTGTAAAGGTTTCTATTTCCTCCGCGTCTCCCCGGGCAACGGCATCTTTTATGCAATGGTTAATATGACCCTCTAAAACAACTTGCCCGGCCTTGTTTAACGCGGACTTTGCCGCGCTGATTTGGGACAATATGTCCTCGCAAGGGATATCCTCATCAATCATTCTGTCAATGGCTTGCACCTGTCCGATGATTTTTTTTAGCCTGCGATGTAGATTTTCCGCATCCATGCATTGTTTCATAATGTCCGCCTCCATACCGTAAGGGGTTTGTGTATATTATACTAAAAATCGAAATGTTGTCAAGATGACGGACAAAGGCGAAAATCGTTGGGTTGGCAGATCGTTGGGCGACCTGGATTGTTGTGATCACATTGACGGCTGCTGCCTTAACTTGGCTGATTTCCGAGAACGGCATTGTCCTTTCACCGGATGCAGAAAAAGAAGCCCGGGACTATTTGCTGCAGGGCTGCACGGTCATCGATATCGCCGTGGATGCTGCGGATATCGCATTGGTTAAAGGAACTGCCCCATTTGTTCGCGCTATCCAAGCGAATGATGACCACCAGAAAGACCAACTTGACCTTCTCAATGACCTTAAACTTTATTGCAATTGCGCTGGCCATTACGGGAATCCTCAATCCCGTTGCGGGGGCTTTGGTGCATAACGCGGGAAGCGTACTAGTCATTATCAATTCTGCTTTGTTGATTAAATGGAGGAAAAAATTATTGAAGTGCCTACAGAAATCCGGCTTCTGTAGGCACTTTTCTCACTTTATCGTTTGGTATTAGGGCCAAGGGCTTCTTTTTTGCTGTTGTGATGTTGATTTTGATTTTTCACCTGCTGTTTCCCCTTCTCATCTTTTACCGCTTCGATGGATTTTTTCCGATCTGGCATCTGCCTGCCTCCTACATGATGTGGTTGTCCAAATTGGAATCCAATACCTGATATCCCATTTTTTCCGGCTGCGTTTGGATCCGTCGGCTCCGGACACCGGTGATGTCAAAGTCCACGGCGACCTGATTGGAACTGTCGCTGACACTGACAGAGAGCACGCCTGGCAGCATGTCAAGCTCTTGCTTAATGTCCTTCACATTGTGCTTTCCATCCGGATTGCCCGAGGTAAAATAGACACTTGCTTTTGACATGGAATCACCTCGGCTTTAGTATGAGTGCCCGCCGCCCGTTCTATGCGGGAACTTGTTGTCTTGTATTTTATCATTGGGGCGGTTACAGAAAAAGCGGCCGGCGGCCCCATGGCGCGCAAATAATCCGAACCCCTCTTCCGTGGGAAAAAGGTTCGGATTATGTTGGTTTGGTGCGCCTGAAGGGACTCGAACCCACACGCATTGCTGCACGAGAACCTAAATCTCGCATGTCTACCAATTCCATCACAGGCGCGTATTCAATTGTTTCCGTTAGACAAGAAGTTTCGGACATCTGGGGCGTCTTACCCTGCACGCTGAGAATTTAAGGCCGGCCAGAGACGGCATAGGGCCGATTTTGCCATGCTTATGGAGCAGAAAAAACCTGTCAAAGAGGCAGCCGAAGGAAAATTCCTCCGGCTGCTTTTTCAGCGGAGTTTTATCCCTTTACGCCTTCAAAAAAGCGCTTTGGATTCTCAACCATAATATCACGAATATCCGTTTCCGTCAAGCCTGCCGCCTGCAGCATGGGGATGACCACACGGCTGATGAAGGAGAAGTCAATTTCCAGATTCAGATAATCCGCCGAGACGGTCTTGTCCCAGCTGTCCCAGAAGCCCAGATAGGAGGCCCAGTCATGGGAGAGGAACAGGCGGTTCTTATAGCCCTTCTCACACAATGAGATGATGTTCTTGACGCAGTTTTCAACGGAATTTTCCCGGTCGCCGTAGGCCAGCCGGTCAAAGCCGATGTAGCAGCCCATTTTCACCAGATCCTCCTGATAGGCCCGGTCATTGGAGTCGCCGGTGTGGCCCATAATGACCTTATGGGTTTCCACGCCGGTGGAGGCGTAGATATCCATGATCTGGTAGCCGCTCTTTATGGATGGATCGTGGTGGCAGAAGATGGGCAGCCCCGTCTCCTTGGAGACCCGGCCCACTGCATGCAGCAGCTTCTGTTGCAGGGGGGTGACGCCGGCTTTTGCCACGCCGTTTTTCATGATTCCCGGCAGGGAATCCGTGCCAGAGATGCCGTTCTGGCACTCGTTTAGCAGCATCTGAAAGATCTCTTCTTCGTCCCGCAGGGCCAGCCAGGCCTCTTCCTGATAGTAAAAGCCGGAGGAGGCCACAATGTTGACGCCGCTTGCGGCGGAGACATCCCGCAGCAGGTTGATGTCCCGGCCCAGGTTGACGGCGGTGCCGTCCACCAGGGTGGTGATGCCGTATTTTTTGGCGCGCTTCAGCTGGCCGGCGGCCATCTCCACCAGCTTGTCATACTGAAAATAGCGGTCCCCGAAGGCCATGCGCATGGACCAGTCGGCGCAGGTGATGTGTTCGTGCATCAGGGTCTGACCCAATGCGTTGGTGCTGACCTGGCCCAGCACAGTGTGTATCATTGCCATTGCTCATTCCCCCAAAATTCAAATTGCCTTCCGGGTCTCACCAGAGCAGCAGCTTGTCCGCCTGCTGACGCAGCTCCTCCCGGAACTCCGGGGCCGCGATGTTGATCATCTCATTGACCCGCTGGCGGACGGTCTTGCCCCGCAAATGGGCGATGCCGTATTCGGTGACAATATAATCCACGATGTTCCTCTGGATTGAGACCACCGCGCCGGGCTTCAACGTGGAGACAATGCGGGAGATGGTTCCGCCCTTGGCGGTGGAGCTGATGGCGATGATGCCCTTGCCGCCCTTGGCGTGATAGGCGCCATAGGCGAAGTCAGTTGCGCCGCCGGTGCCGGAATATTGCAGGGAACCCAGGGACTCCGAGCACACTTGGCCGGTCAGGTCGATTTCCAGGGCGGTGTTCAGGGAGACCATGTTGTCATTTTGGGCGATGTTGAAGGGGTTGTTGACATAGGCCGTGGGCAGGAGCTCCACCATGGGGTTGTCGTCCACAAAGTCATAGAGGGCGCGGGAGCCCCAGCAGAAGGCGCCGATGGTGCGGTTGCGGTGGAAATTTTTCTTGCTGTTGTTGACCGCGCCGCAGGCCATCAGCTCACCCATGGCGGAGCCGATCATTTCGGTGTAGATGCCCAGATCGTGGCGGTCCACCAGGTCATGGGCCACGGCGTCCGGCAGGCCGCCGATGCCCAGCTGGATGGTGTCGCCGTCCTTAATCAGGGAGGAGGCGTAATGGGCGATCGTCTCCTGAATGGGGCTTGGGGGCTGGACGGGGGGCTCCGTAATGGGATAATCCACGTCAATGAAGTAGTCAACGTGTTCGATGGGGACGCGGACGGTTCCGCTGGTGTAGGGCAGCTGCTTGTTGACCTCGAAGATCACCAAGTCGCACAGATCCAGCATCTCCAGCTCGGCCTGCTGGGTGCAGGAGACAGAGACGTAGCCATAGCGGTCCATGGGGGTAACGGCGGCCCAGAAGATGGTGGGGCGGCGGGTTTCCAGCATGACATTGGACATGGAGTGCAGATGGTTGGGACAGAAGTTGATCCGCTTGCTGCCCTTGGCGATCTGCTTCCGCAGGGGGGCGCCGAAGAAGATGGAATTGACGGAAATTACGCCGTCCAGGTTGTTGTTGGGGTCAGAGATAAAGGGATACTCCTCCTGGGGGGCGCCCATCCAAACGCAAACGTCTTTAACGCCCCGGTCTGCGATGGTGTGGAGATTGCGCAGCATCGCTAGGGGTTCATTGCCGTAAGCGGCCTGAGCAATGGTGTCGCCAGAGCGAATCATGCCCAGCGCCTCATCCAAAGTGATGAATTTGGATTCATATAGTTCTCGCTTTGTCACGTTGGGGTCCTCCTTTGCTACACTTTGTAAAAAATACTATTCTAAGTATAAAACAATTGAAAAGAGAAGTAAATGAAAAATGCTCCAAAAAAACGGACAAACTTTTTCATGATCTCCGACAGAACCGGGAAAAAGAACCACGAAGATTTGGCGAATTGCTGGAATAAGCAAATAAGTTTTCTTTCCAAAACCACTTTTGGGACCAAAAAATTGGCTCTTAAAGAAAAAAGTGTTGACATTCCCGAGTAAATCATATATAATCCCGACAGTTACAAAACGGTAACAACGGTTACACGTTTGTAAATTCCGCTTGGCACAGGCGATCCTGGAGCCAAAATCATTGCTCATCTGCTGCCCCACGGCTGGGGGAACCGGCAGACGCATGGAGGTTACTATGAAAAATCACATAGGGAAGCCGGTTGCCGGCAAGTATACGGGACGCGGGAAGAAAAGCAAGTTGGTTTGTGTTGGGTGCATTGCTGCGCCGGCAGTGATATTGGCCTGGGGCCTGATGGCAGTGGTGCCTGGGAAAACCGGGAGGGCCTTGACCAGCACAGTGGAAACCCAGACAATCAATCTTAGCGATGCCCTCTACCAGTTGCAGGAGACCGGGCTGGGCATGGAGCCATTGGTCAGCTCCATCAACATCACGGATAACTATGCGGTGACTGTGAAATGCGACGGGGACACCCGCACCATCTTTACGGAGGAAACCACCGTTGGCGGGGTGCTGGAGCAGATGGATATCACATTGGACACCTACGACACCGTGAATCTTGACCTGGACAGCCCGATCGCTGAGGGAACCCTGGTCAAGGTCAGCCGCGCTGAGATCTACTATGAGACGGAGTATACAGATATTCCCTATGAGACCGTCCGCACGGAGGACCCCAATATGGAGGAGGGCACAGAGGTTGTGACCCAGGAGGGGAAGAACGGCACCAGCTTTGCGTATTACCAGGTCGTCGTCCGGGATGACGAGGAGCCGGAATATATCCTGCTGGATTCCGGGATTCAGACCGAGCCGGTGACGGAAGAGATTACTTACGGAACCTATATCCCCAACACGCTGATTACGGCCTCCGGGGAACGGGTGTATTACTCGCAGGTGCTTACTTGCACGGCAACTGCCTATACGGACTACTCCGGCCAGCCCACGGCCACGGGAACCACGCCCCGGGTAGGGGCCATTGCGGTGGATCCCAGTGTGATTCCCTACGGAACCAAGATGTACATCGTTACAACAGACGGTTCTGTTGTCTACGGTTATGCCACTGCAGAGGACTGCGGGGGCGCGATTAAGGGCAACCGGGTTGACCTCTATTACAATACGGAGTCTGAGTGCATTCAGTTTGGCCGGCGCTCCGTTCTCGTCTATATTCTGGAGGACTGATTCCCCTGGGGATGCAAGGCCGGCCTGGTGTTTCCTGCAGGCCGCTGGGGAGAGATGATTTTGTTGACATTCGTATTTTAATCTGTTAAAATAAACGGGAATTTGGAAAAGTTTTGATTTTGTCAGGGTTTTCCAAAGCAATTATTCTGGACCACTCCCTGGGGAGTCAAAGCCATACGGACAGCCGGGTCCAGTGCCGAACGGCAACTGGAGTTGCCTTATTGATCGAGTTAAGAACTCAATTTTATAAGTTGGTTTCTTATAAACCAGTTGGTTTCTCATAAACCGAATGGCGCCCATGCGCTGACTTGTGAAACAGTCAATAAGAGTAGTAAAAGTATGATTGCTATATAGACTCTGACCTTTTCCACATTCCTGAACAATTGGTCCTGTTTGATGGGAAGGCGCGGCCTGACCGGTGAACTGGGAATTTGCAACCAGATGGGAATTTTTACGCAAGACAGTACATGGCGACATGGGCTGTCTTGCTTTTTTGCTATGGGGCGTGTGCCATCTCTGGCGGCACGGCTTGGATCTGAGCGGATGGGGCGTTTTACCCCGCCATGGATCGGGCGAGATAGCGGAAGGGGATGGACAAGATGAAAGATTGGGTTTGGAAGTTGGATCAGAGCAGGGCACCCGTTTATCAGGCGCTGGAGGAATTCCGCCAGATGCGGGTGGTCCCCTTTGACGTGCCGGGGCATAAGCGCGGCCGGGGGAACCCGGAGCTGACCGCGTTCCTGGGGCAGCAGTGCGTGGGCGTGGACGTGAACAGCATGAAGCCGCTGGACAACCTGTGCCATCCCACCTCTGTGATCCGGGAGGCGGAGGAGCTGGCGGCGGACGCCTTCGGGGCGGCCAGTGCCTTCCTGATGGTGGGGGGGACCACCAGCGCCGTACAGAGCATGGTTTTGACCGTCTGTAAGCGCGGGGATGAGATTATCATGCCCAGGAATGTGCATCGGAGCGTGATTAATGCCCTGGTGCTCTGCGGCGCGATTCCGGTGTATGTGAATCCGGAGGTGGACCAGCGCCTGGGCATCTCCCTGGGTATGAAGCGGGAACAGGTGGCGAAGGCCATTGCCGAGCACCCGAAGGCGGTGGCGGTTCTAGTGAACAACCCCACCTATTATGGGATCTGCTCCGACCTGAAGGCCATCGTGGAAATGGCCCATCAGGCTGGGATGCTCTGCCTGGCGGACGAGGCCCACGGTACGCACTTCTATTTCGGGGACAATCTGCCCATCTCCGCCATGGCGGCGGGGGCGGATATGGCTGCCGTCTCCATGCACAAGAGCGGCGGAAGCCTGACCCAGTCCAGCTTCCTGCTGACCGGCCCCAAGGTGCATGCGGGCTATGTGCGCCAGATTATTAACCTGACCCAGACCACCTCTGGCAGCTACCTGCTGATGAGCAGCCTGGACATCTCCCGCCGCAATCTGGCCCTGCGGGGGCGGCAGGTGTTCGGACAGGTCCGGGGCCTGGCCGAGTACGCCAGGGGGGAGATCAACGCCATCGGGGATTATTACGCCTTTGGGCCGGAGCTCATCAATGATGACTCCATTTATGACTTCGACCTGACCAAGCTCAGTGTCCACACCCTGGATATCGGCATGGCGGGCATTGAGGTCTACGATGCCCTCCGGGATGATTATGACATCCAGATCGAGTTCGGGGACCTGGGCAATATCCTGGCCTATGTCTCCATAGGCGACCGCATCCAGGAGGTGGAGCGGCTGGTCAGCGCCCTGGCGGAGATCCGCCGCCGCTATAAGCGGGATCCCTCCGGTATGCTGACGCAGGAGTATATCGACCCCACTGTGGCAACCAGCCCCCAGGAGGCCTTTTATGCGGACAAGCTCAGCCTGCCCATAGAGGAGACTGAGGGCCGGGTTTGCAGCGAGTTTGTCATGTGCTACCCCCCCGGCATCCCCATCCTGGCCCCTGGCGAGCGCATTACAAGGGACATCCTGCACTATATCAAATACGCCCGGGAGAAGGGCTGCCAGATGACTGGCCCGGAGGACCCCTCCATCCGGCATCTGAACGTGCTGAAATAAAAAGAGAAGAGAGAGGTGAAAGGCCCGTGGAGCTTTGGTTTAGTGAAAATCATACCCCGGATGTAAAGCTGAGCCTTCGTGTGAATAAGCCGCTTTACGCGGAGAGGAGCATGTACCAGCGTATTGATATCTTTGATACCCCGGAGTTTGGCCGGGTGCTGGCGTTGGACGGCAACATTATGCTCACCGAGCGGGATGAGTTTATTTACGATGAGATGATCGTTCACGTTCCCATGGCGGTGCATCCAAATGTCCGGGCTGTGCTGGTCATCGGCGTGGGCGACGGCGGCGTTGTGCGGGAGCTGACCCGCTACGCCCAGGTAGAGCGCATTGACCTGGTGGAAATGGACAAAATGGTTCTGGAGGCGTGCCGGCAATATCTGCCGGGAAACGCCTGCCAGCTGGACGACAGCCGGGTGAATATCTATTATGAAAACGGCCTGAAATATATCCGGCGCTGTGAGAATCTGTACGACCTGATAATCGTGGATTCCAGCGACCCCTTCGGCCCCTCCGAGGGCCTGTTCACCCGGGAGTTCTATGGAAACTGCTACAAGGCCCTGAAGAAGGACGGCATCATGGTGAACCAGCAGGGCAGCCCTTTCTACGCGGAGGATGCCGGGGCCATGAAGCGCAGCCATAAGCGCATTGCCAGCACCTTCCCGGTCAGCCGGGTCTACCAGGCCCATATCCCCACCTATGCGGCGGGCTACTGGCTCTTTGGCTTTGCCAGCAAAAAATATCACCCAATAGACGACCTGAACGCCAAGCGCTGGAACGCCTATCACCTGGACACCCGGTATTATACCACCCGGCTCCACGTGGGGGCCTTTTACCTGCCCGCCTTCCTGGAGAAGATGCTGCGAGAGGTGGAGTGATGCTGGAGCGCAACGTGGAAACCTTTATCGGCTGCGACAGCAGCTATCAGGACGCAAAGCTGGTGATTTTCGGAGCGCCCTTTGACTCCACCACCAGCTATCGTCCGGGGACCCGGTTCGGCCCCTCTGCCATACGGCATGAGAGCTTCGGCCTGGAAACCTACTCCCCCTATCAGGACAAGGATCTGGAGGACTGCGCCATCTTTGACAGCGGCGACCTGGAGCTCTGTTTTGGCAATCCGGAAGCAGCCCTGGCGGACATTGAGGAACGGGCGGCCACCATTATCGCCGATGGGAAATTCCCCCTGCTGGTGGGGGGCGAACACCTGGTGACCCTGGGCGCCTTCCGGGCGGCGGTCAAGAGGTGGCCGGAGCTGCACATGATTCATTTTGATGCCCATACCGATCTGCGGGAGGATTATCTAGGGGCGAAGCTCAGCCACGCCTGCGTCATCCGGCGCTGTCACGATTTGATTGGAGATGGAAGGATCCATCAGTTCTGCATCCGCTCCGGTGAGCGGGAGGAGTTCCGCTTCGCCCGGGCGCATACCGACCTTCATAAATTTAACTTCGATGGCCTAAAAGAGGTGGTGGCGGAGCTGAAAGCCAAATATCTGCCCATCTATTTCACCATTGATCTGGACTGCCTGGACCCGGCCTGCTTCCCCGGAACAGGCACCCCGGAGGCCGGGGGCGTCACCTTCCCCCGGCTGCTGGAGGCCATTCTGACGGTGTGTCAGGCCAACGTGGTGGCAGCGGACGTGAATGAGCTGTCCCCCATGTTGGACGCCTCCGGCGTATCCACCGCCCTGGCGGGCAAGGTCCTGCGGGAGCTGATGCTGGCTCTTGAAAAATAGTCTCAGTGCTGAGGCCATACTGGAAATTGAAAGGAGAAGCTTCTCATGAGCAAAGTTTTGATTATCGGCTGCGGCGGCGTCGCCTCCGTGGCAATTCATAAGTGCTGCCAGGTCAGTGAGGTGTTTACCGAGATCTGCATCGCAAGCCGCACCAAGTCCAAGTGCGATGAGCTGGCCACCAAGCTGGCCCCCACCACTAAGACCAAGATCACCACCGCCCAGGTGGACGCGGACCATGTGGAGGAGGTCATCGCCCTCATCAAGGCCTACCAGCCTCAGCTGGTGATGAATATCGCCCTGCCCTATCAGGATCTGACCATCATGGACGCCTGCCTGGCCTGCGGGGTCAATTATCTGGACACCGCCAATTATGAGCCAGAGGACATTGAGGATCCCCGGTGGAGGTCGGTTTATGAAAAGCGCTGCAAGGAGGCGGGGTTCTCCGCCTACTTTGATTATTCCTGGCAGTGGGCCTATCAGGAGAAGTTCAAGGAGGCTGGGCTCACCGCTCTCCTGGGAACCGGCTTTGACCCCGGCGTGACCCAGGCCTATTGCGCCTATGCCAAGAAGCATGAGTTTGACACCATCGACACCATTGACATTTTGGACTGCAACGGCGGGGATCACGGCTACCCCTTCGCCACCAACTTCAATCCGGAGGTCAACCTCCGGGAGGTTTCCGCCCCTGGCTCCTACTGGGAGAATGGCCACTGGGTGGAGATTCCTCCCATGAGCATCAAGCGGCAGTATTACTTCGACCAGGTGGGCCGGAAGGATATGTACCTGCTCCACCATGAGGAAATCGAATCCCTGGCGAAGAATCTGCCAGAGGTAGAGCGCATCCGCTTCTTTATGACCTTTGGACAGAGCTATTTGGATCATATGCGCTGCCTGGGCAACGTGGGCATGTTGTCCACCACCCCGGTGAACTATGAGGGACACGAGATCGTGCCCATCAAGTTCCTGAAGACCCTGCTCCCTGACCCCGCCACCCTGGGCCCCCGCACCGTGGGAAAGACGAACATCGGCTGTATCTTCACCGGCAAGAAGGACGGCAAGGACAAGACCTATTATATTTATAATATCTGCGACCACCAGGAATGCTACAAGGAGGTGGGCGCCCAGGCGGTCAGCTATACCACCGGTGTGCCTGCCATGTGCGGCGCGCTGATGCTGCTGACCGGGAAGTGGACGGAGAAGGGGGTCCACACTGTGGAGGAGTTTGATCCCGACCCCTATATTGAAGCGCTGGACAAGTACGGCCTGCCTCATTCTGAGAGCTACAACCCGGTGCTGGTGGACTGATGAAGTTGGACAATCGGCCGCCCTTCCGGGGCCTGATACAGGGGGCGGGGCAGTTTGACAGCCTGCCCACCCCTTGCTATGTGCTGGACGTGGCCCGGTTGCGCCGCAACGGGGAGATTCTGAAGGGGATTCAGGACCGTACCGGCTGCAAAATCCTTTTGGCTCAGAAGGCGTTCTCCAACTACGACCTTTACCCGGTGTTGGCACCCTACCTGGCGGGCACGGAGGCCAGCGGCCTTTATGAGGCCCGGCTGGGCCGGGAAAAGCTGCCTGGAAAGGAAGTCCATGTGTTCTGCGGCGCCTATCGTCAGGAGGACTTCCATGAGCTGCTCATCTACGCCGGGCATATTGTCTTCAACTCTCCCAACCAGCTGAGACAGTTTGGGCCCCGGGCCAAGGCCGCCGGGAAGAGCGTGGGCCTGCGCATCAACCCGGAATGCTCCACCCAGGAGGGGCATGAGATCTATGACCCCTGCGCCCCTGGCGGGCGGCTTGGCGTGACCCGGGCGCGCTGGAACCGGGAGATGACCCCGGAGCTGATCGCCCTGCTGGACGGCCTGCACTTCCATACCCTCTGTGAACAGAACTCGGACGCCCTTGCGCGGACCTTGGAGGCGGTGGAGGACAAGTTTGGAGATATTCTGACGGGGATGAAGTGGCTGAATTTTGGCGGCGGACATCATATCACCCGGCCGGATTACGACATTCCCAGGTTGGAGCGCTGTATCCTCCATATGAAGGAGGCGTATGGCCTGGAGGTTTATCTGGAACCCGGCGAGGCTTGCGCCTTAAATGCGGGTTATCTGTTGACAAGGGTGCTGGATGTGTTTCGCAGCGGTGGAATCAACCTGGCCATTCTGGATTGCTCTGCCGCTTGCCATATGCCTGACGTGCTGGAGATGCCCTACCGCCCGCCCCTGTATGGCGGCGGGGAGCCGGGGGAGAAGGGGTACACCTATCGCCTGGGCGGCCCCACCTGCCTGGCTGGGGACGTGATTGGAGACTTTTCCTTCGATGAGCCTTTGCAGGAGGGAGCCAGGCTGGTGTTTGGCGATATGGCCATTTATACCACCTGCAAGAACAACACGTTTAACGGCATGCCCCTGCCCGCTATTTACGCCATGGAGGAGGATGGCAGCTTTCGCCTGCTGGCGAAGTTTGGCTACCAGGATTTTAAGGGGCGCCTGGGCAGCCGTAAGTAAAAGAGACTGTGTTAAAGCAGTCTCTTTTTTTCGTGTTTTGCAATATTTTTCATGATTTTACATAGACTTGATGTTGCCGTGGTATCAGAGTTTACAGACAGAACGATACAATAGACCTGTCAATAGGGACGAATCTATGAAAAACAGTACATGAAGGAGTATGTAACATGAAAAAAGCAATTTCTCTTCTGATGGCCAGCGCCATGCTCTGCGGCCTGTTGGCCTCCTGCGGTAATTCTAATAACACGGAGAGCAATACCACTACCACCCCGGCTGCCGGGGAAACCACAACGACAACCACTGCTGCCGAAGAAACCACCACCTCAAGCGGGGATCTGAGCGGCAGCATCTCCACCAACGGCTCCACTTCCATGGAGAAGGTCATCGGTTATCTCTCTGAGCAGTTTATGAACGACAACCCTGGGGTGACCATCACCTATGATGCCACTGGCTCCGGCACCGGTATTGAGGCGGTCAACAACGGCACCTGCGACATCGGCCTGTCCTCCCGGGCCTTGAAGGATGAGGAGATCGCTGACGGCCTGGTGGCCACCACTGTGGCCCTGGACGGCATCGCCATCATCGTCAACGAGAGCTGCCCGGTTGACGACCTGACCGTTGAGGAGATTGCGGCCATCTTCACCGGCGAGGTCTCCGATTGGTCCGCCTATGGCGGCGACGCCGGAACCATCGCCTGCATCGGCCGTGAGGCCGGTTCCGGCACCCGGGACGGCTTCGAGACCATCACCGGCACCACGGACGCCTGCGTTCTGGCTCAGGAGCTGACCTCCACCGGCGCGGTCATCGAGGGCGTTAAGAACAGCGCAAACGCCATCGGTTACGCCTCCTTTGCCGCTGTGGAAGGCCAGGAAGGCATCAAGGTCCTAACCGTTGGGGGCGTGGAGTGCAACGCGGAAAACATTTTGAACGGCAGCTATGTGATTCAGCGCCCCTTCAACCTGGTCACCAAGGAGGGCGTGGAACTCAGCGATGCGGCCCAGGCCTTCTTTGACTATGCCACTTCCAGCGAAGCCAGCGAGCTGATCCTGGCAGCGGACGCGGTCCCTGTGGCTGACTGAGCCGGAAACCCGCAGCAACATGGATCTGTAAGGGGAAGGACCTGTTATGAAAAAGAAATCGGTAAAACAAAACGTGCTGGAAAATAGCATGAACCTGATCTTTCTGCTCTGTGGTATTATCGCGGTGGGCTTCGTGCTGTGCATTACAGTGTATCTCATTATCTCCGGCGTACCGGCCATTGCCAAGATCGGCCTGGGGGACTTCCTGCTGGGCACCAAATGGGCCCCCTCGGCCACCACGGAGGAGCCCTCCTATGGAATCCTGCCCTTTATCCTGACCAGCGTTTACGGCACCGCCGGGGCCATCCTCATTGGAATTCCCGTGGGCTTGATGACTGCCGTCTACCTGGCTAAGGTGGCGCCCCCCAAGGTGGCCCGGGTGATCCACACGGCGGTGGAGCTGCTGGCAGGCATTCCCTCCGTGGTATACGGCCTGGTGGGCATGATCGTGCTGGTGCCCGCGGTGCAGAGGATCTTCCGCCTCTCCTCTGGCGCCACCTTGATGGCGGCAATCGTCGTGCTGGCGATCATGATCTTGCCGTCCATTATCAATGTCTCCGAGACCGCCCTGCGGGCGGTCCCCAAGGAGTATGAGGAGGCGTCTGTGGCCCTTGGGGCCACCAAGCTGGAAACCTACTTCCGGGTTTCCATCCCTGCGGCCAAAAGCGGTATTGCCACGGCAATCGTCCTGGGGGTTGGCCGCGCCATCGGCGAGGCTATGGCCATTATCATGGTCTCCGGCAACGTGGCCAATATGCCCGGCCTGCTGAAATCCGTCCGGTTTATGACCACAGCCATTGCCTCTGAGATGTCCTATGCTTCGGTTGGTTCCCTACAGCGCCAGGCGCTGTACTCCATTGGACTGGTGCTGTTCCTGTTCATTATGCTGATTAACGTTTTCCTGAACGTTTTCATAAAGCGGAAGAAGGTATAAGTATGGAAAGAGCATTGGCACAGAACAAGGAAGAGACAAAGAACGAAAAAAACTGGCAGCGGCGGCGAAATATCTGGAATGGAACCGTCAAAGGGCTCCTCTATCTCTGCGCCGGACTGACCTGCGCCCTGCTGATCTTCCTCATCGGCTATATTTTCTATCGGGGCACTCCCTATCTGTCCTGGGAATTGGTCTCCACCCAGACCAGCTATATCCGGGACACCATTGGGATTCTGCCCAACCTTGTGAACACCCTTTATATCATTGTGGTGGCAATGGTCGTTGTCCTGCCCGTGGGCGTCTGCGCCGCCATTTACTTGACGGAGTACGCAAAGAGCCATAGGCTGGTGGCCGTGATCGAGTTTGCCACGGAGACCTTGACGGGCATTCCCTCCATTATCTTCGGCCTGGTGGGCATGCTGCTCTTTACACAGCTGTTCGGTTTAAAGCAGGGCATCCTGGCTGGCGGCCTGACCCTGGTCATGATGATCCTGCCCACCATTGTGCGGACCACCCAGGAGAGCCTGAAAACCGTGCCCCGGGCTTACCGGGAGGGCGCGCTGGCCCTTGGCTCCGGCAAGTGGCATATGGTGCGCACCGTGGTGCTCCCCAACGCCATTGACGGCATTGTCACCGGCTGCATCCTGGCCATCGGCAGGATTGTGGGAGAATCGGCGGCCCTGCTGTTTACGGCGGGCTTTGGACTGGTGCTGAATGACTTTGTTACCGCGCTGCAGTCTTCCTCCGCCACGCTGACGGTGGCACTGTACGTCTACGCCAATGAGCGGGGCGAGACCGGTGTGGCCTTTGCCATCGCTGTGATTCTCATGCTGTTGACCTTCCTGATCAACTTTGCGGCAAATTTCGCGGCCCGGAAACTGAGGAAGAACTGATAGGAGGTCTGATTATGCCTGATATTTTAGAGATTAAGGATCTGAACCTGTGGTACGGAGACCATCAGGCCCTGAAGAACATCCAGGTAAACATTCCCGCTCAGGAGATCACCGCCCTGATCGGGCCTTCAGGCTGCGGCAAGTCCACCTTTCTGAAAACCCTGAACCGGATGAACGACCTGGTCCCCGGCGTGAAGATCACCGGTCAGGTCAACTACGAGGGCCAGAATATCTACGCGCCCAATGTGGACGTCACCTGGCTGCGCAAGCGCATCGGCATGGTGTTCCAGAAGGCGAATCCCTTCCCCATGAGCATCTATGACAACATCGCCTATGGCCCTAGGACCCATGGGATCCGCTCCAAGGCGAAGCTGGACGATATCGTGGAAAAATCCCTCCGGGACGCGGCCATCTGGGACGAGGTCAAGGACCGTCTGAAAAGCAGCGCTCTGGGTATGTCCGGAGGCCAGCAGCAGCGGCTCTGCATAGCCCGCGCCCTGGCGGTGGAGCCGGATATTCTGCTGATGGACGAATCCACCTCCGCTCTGGACCCGATTTCCACTGGAAAGATCGAGGAACTGGCGGTAGAATTGAAGAAGAAGTACACCGTTATCATGGTGACCCACAACATGCAGCAGGCAGCCCGGGTTTCCGACCGCTGCGCCTTTTTCCTGCTGGGTGAGCTAGTGGAGTTCAGCGAGACCGGAAAGATGTTCTCCAACCCCACGGACAAGAGAACGGAAGATTACATCACCGGACGATTTGGCTAATATAAGGGGGAAGGACCATGAGAAGCAGATTTGATGAACAGCTGGCCCTGCTAAATAAGCAGATGATTCAGATGGGCGCCCTGTGTGAGACCGCCATCGGCAGCGCCGCAAAGGCCCTGTGCGAGGGAAACCATGTGTTGGCAAATGATACCATTACCCTGGCGGGAGAGATTGACCAGTTTGAGCGGGAAATTGAGAACCTGTGCTTAAAGCTGCTGCTGCATCAGCAGCCGGTGGCCCGGGATTTGAGGCAGATTTCCTCGGCGCTGAAGATGGTGACAGACCTGGAGCGAATCGGGGACCAGGCGGCGGACATTGCGGAGATTGTCAACTACCACAAAGGCGGCAGCCTGGTGCAGCAGATCGACGATATCCCGGAAATGGCGCGGAAGACCATTCACATGGTCACGGAGAGCGTCAATGCCTTCGTTGATAAGGATTTGGATAAAGCCAAGCAGGTGATTGCCTTCGACGACGTGGTGGACGGCCTGTTCTATCAAGTGAAGGAGCAGTTGATCGCATATGTTGCCCAGAAGCCGGAGCATGGCCAAGACGCGCTGGACGCCCTGATGATCGCCAAGTATTTTGAACGCATTGGAGATCACGCAGCCATTGTAGCAGGTTGGGTGGTCTATTCCCTGACGGGAGAGCGGCCTCAGATTTAGCAGATAATCCCAGGGAGGGTAGGCGCGCAGCGCCGCCCTCTTTTCCCGTCTATGCCGGATTTTACGAACATTTTACATAGAAAACATCCAAACTTTACCGAGGATTTACTATAATAAGAGCAATAAAGGAGATCAACGAGAGGGGAAAGAAAGGACCGAGGTGGATATAATGATCTATATACTGGAGGATGACAGCAGCATTCGAGAGCTTGTGAGCTATGCGCTGCACGCCGCCGGATATGAGGCCAGGGGGTTTGAGGACGCGGCGTCCTTCCGGGCGGCCCTGCGGCAGGAACAGCCAGAGCTGATCCTGCTGGATATCATGCTGCCGGGGGAGGATGGGATCTCCGTCCTGAAAAAGCTGAAGGCGCTGGAGGATACGGAGGCCATCCCTGTGATTATGACCACGGCCAAGGGGGCGGAATACGACAAAGTCCTGGGCCTGGACTTGGGGGCGGACGACTACCTGGCCAAACCCTTTGGCATGATGGAGCTGTTGAGCCGGGTGCGGGCAGTTCTGCGCCGCACAACGCGGCAAATGGCCCAGAAGCAAAGGGCAAACCGCTATTGCTGCCAAGACCTGGTGCTGGATGAAGACGCCCATGAAGTGACCGCCGCCGGGAAGAAGGTGTCGCTGACCCTAAAGGAGTTTCAGCTGCTCCAGCTGCTGATGCACCGTCAAGGGGCGGTTGTCCCCCGGGAGGCGCTGTTGAAGGAGATCTGGGGCTATGATTACGACGGGGAGACCAGGACTTTGGATGTACATATCGGCACTCTGCGCCAGAAGCTAGGCCCTTGCGGGGCTTACATTGAGACGGTCCGGGGTGTGGGCTATAAGATGGGGGGAAGGGAGCTATGACAAAGCGGGTTTTTCGCTCCACCTTCCTGGTGGCGCTGGTCGTGCTGGTGGCCAGCCTGGCCCTGATTATGGGGGCGCTCTACTCCTACTTCAGCAATGAATACTTTCAGGAACTAAAAAATGAGTCCGCCTATGTGGCCCGGGGATTGAGACTGGGGGGCGAGGATTATCTGGAGGGCCTTGTGGCGGGGGATAACCGTATCACCTGGATTGACGGGGACGGCACCGTGCTCTATGACAGTGATGCAGAGTCCGGCTCCATGGAGAACCACAGTGACCGGGAGGAATTTATCGAGGCCAAAGCCTCTGGAGTCGGAGAGAGCATCCGGTATTCCAATACCCTGTCTGAGCGGACCCTGAACTATGCCCTCTTGATGGACGACGGCACGGTGCTGCGCATTTCCGCCAACCAGCTGCCCGTCTGGGCCTTGGTTTGGGGGATGTTGCAGCAAATTTTAATAGTGTTAGCTGTGGCTGTGGCCCTGTCCGGCGTGCTGGCCTACACGACCTCCAAGCGGGTGGTGGAGCCGCTGAACAAGGTGGACCTGGAGCACCCACTGGACAGCAGCGAGGATATCTATGATGAGCTGGCCCCCTTCCTGACCCGGATCGAGCAGCAGAACCACCAGATCAACCGGCAAATCCGGGCCCTGAAGGAGCAGAAGGAAGAGTTTGACACCATCACCGATCGGATGGACGAGGGCCTGCTGATCCTCAACCATAAGGGGGAGATCCTCTCCATCAACCGCCGGGGGGCGGAGATCTTTGGGGTGGAAGGGGATTGCCTGGGCCGGCATATCTTTTCCCTGAGCCGCAGCACAAGGCTGATGCCGGTGCTGGAAAAGAGCCTGAACGGGGAAGCGGCCCAGACGGACTTTTCCTTAAATCAACGGGATTATCAAATCCTTGCCTCTCCGGTGGAGACGGATAGCCAGCGGGGCGGGGCAGTGGTGCTGATCCTGGACGTGACGGAAAGCCGGCAGGCGGAACAGCTGCGCCGGGAATTCTCAGCCAATGTGTCCCATGAACTGAAAACGCCGCTGACATCTATCTCCGGCTATGCGGAGCTGATGCAGAGCGGCATGGTGAAGCAGGAGGACATGATTCCCTTCGCGGGGCGGATCTACCAGGAGGCCAATCGGCTGATTCATCTGGTGGAGGATATCATCCGGATTTCCCAGCTGGACGAGGGGGATTTGGCTTTCTGGCGGGAGCCGGTGGAGCTGCTTGGCCTGTCCCAACAGGTGTGCAGCGAGCTGACCGAGGCTGCGGCAAAACGGAGTGTCTCCCTGGAGGTGTCTGGAACCCCCTGCGTGCTGGAGGGAGTCTCCCGGGTGCTGGAAGAGATGATCTATAACCTGGTGGACAATGCCATCAAATATAACAAGGACGGGGGAAGCGTGACGGTGAGCGTCCAAAAGGAGGAAAACCAGGCGCTGCTGACGGTGGCTGATACGGGGGTCGGCATTCCCATGGAGCATCAGAGCCGGGTCTTTGAGCGGTTTTATCGGGTGGATAAGAGCCACTCTAGGGCCACCGGGGGCACTGGCTTAGGCCTGTCCATTGTGAAGCACGGCGCGCAGCTACATGGGGCTGAGATCAACCTGGAAAGCAAGGTGGGAGAGGGTACCACCATCACACTGCGCTTCCCGTTAGCATAAGACAAGCAAGAAAAACGCACTGCAAGCTTGCAGTGCGTTTTTTACCGTTCGCTGACGGCGTACTCGGAGAACTCGTAGATCAGATCGTCCACGTCGCCCTTCTGCGTCTTATTTCCCATACACATCCCTCCTTTCTCATCGTTCTATATTCAATATATCCCGGAAAATCCAAAAATTCCACCCTGTTTTCGCAAAATATTTGTAAATAAGAGGTAACAGAGGCAAAGGGTCAAGCAGAAGCGCCGGTTTCCCGGCGCTCCTTGCTATCCCTTGGAAATCCGAAGGGTGATGGTGCCGTTCAGGTCGGTGCGGTAAATGTCCGCGCCGGCCTGGGAAAGCCGCTGTAAAGCCTCCTGTGTGGGGTGGCCGTAGAAGTTATTCCCCACTGAGATGATGGCGGTTTCCGGCGTGACTGCCTCCAAAAGAGCCTCTGAGGTGGAGTATTTGCTCCCGTGATGCCCGGCAATGAGCAGATCAATGTCCGGCAGGTCATACCGGGACTGCAAAATCCGTTCCCCGATGGAATCCATGTCACCTGTGACCAGAAGGTGGAAATCCTCAAACTGCCCCAAAATCGCCAGGCCGCCGTTGTTGCCGCCCTCCCGGGTGCTGGGCGGATAGACGGTCAGGGAGCCGTTGCCGAAGGCGTACTCCGTCAGATCGGAGATGGAGATAACAGAGGTGCCCTGAGCATCGGCCAGGGTTAGAAGTGTGCTGCGCCATACCTCTTCCTGGGTCCGGGAGGGGGGAATCACAGCGGTCTCCACGGAAATTCGGGCAAATAGCTCCTGAATTCCGTTGATATGGTCGCTGTCAAAATGGGTGAACAGGAGGAGGTCCAGGCGGTCAATGCCCAGGCTCTGCAGCTCATCCGCCAGCAGGTCCCCGGGGGAGTCATAGCTGCTGCCGCCGCAGTCAATGGCCGCTGTGCAGCCGTCGGAGATCAGCAGAAGGCACTGGCCTTCCCCCACGTCCAGCACCTTAATAGTGGCGGCTGTTTCGTCCACTGTCAGACGGTTGAGAAGCAGCGCGGTGCATAACGTCAGGACAACGGCGCAGATGGGAAACAGTGGCCTGTGGCGCAGCCTGGGCGTGACAACAGTCAACAGAATGGCAGCCAGGAGGAAGAAAAACCACAGAATCAAGTAACCGCTGCTCAGGGGCAGGGAGGCAAAGGTCATCCCTCCCAGCCAATGTACCAGGGCCAGAATCAGGCGTGCCAGCAGCCCGGGAAGCAGGGAGAGCACCGGAGCGGCCCCGGGGATCAACAGCACCAAAATCACAGAAATCAGCCCGAATACCAGCGTGGCGGAAAGCATCCAAAGCACCAGCAGGTTGGAGAGAATGGAAATCAGGGAAATCTGCTGGAAGTACCAGGCCACCAGGGGAATGGTCAAAAGGGAGGCGCCCAAGGAGGTGCAGAGCACCCTGGAGAACCACCGGCACAGCCAGGCGGCCGGAGCAGGCAGGGACTGGAACCGGGAGATACGCCGGTTTATGGCCGCGTATAGCGGCGATGCGAGCAGGAAGATGCCCAGCACAGCGGTAAAGGACAGCTGCAGGCTGACAGAGCGCACCGCATATGGATTGCCCAACAGAATTACCAGCAGCGCCAAGGCCAGGGAGGTAATGCTATCTGTCTCCCGGCGGACCAGGGGCGCCAGCAGGAGCAATGCCTCCATCAACAGTGCCCTCCAGGCGGAGACGGAGCCAACCATTATGGTGAAAAAGAGCAGTACGGGCAGGCAGAGCAGCTTCAGCTTCCGCTTGCGGAGAAAGAGGAGCAGAACGCTGGCCAGAATGCCCATGTGCATGCCGCTGATGGCCACCATATGGCTCAGCCCGCAGCGGGACAGGGCGGTGGAGAGGGCCGTGGTCAGACCAGACCTGTCGCCGGTGAGAAGGGTCTGAAACAGACCTGCGGTCTCCCCGGAGTAGAGAGTGGCGATGCCCTTTTGCAGCAGAGTGGAGACCCGACCGGGCCAGGTACACGGCCCATAGGCCTGGCCGGTTATGACGGCGTCCTTGCTGGAAGCGTATAGAAACACCCCTGAGGACTGGCCGGACGTGGAGGAGGTTCCATAGGTGGCGGTGCCGGAGAGGATGCTGCCCGGCTCCAGGCCCTTCGCATCGGTCAGATATAGGTAAACCGTCCCGACCCCTTCCACTTTTATGGGAACCCGGTTGGAATAGGAGATGGCGGTGGGATTTTCCAGGACAATGGCGGTAAAAGACTGGGTTTGTCCATCCAGGGCGGTGAGCGGCTGGACAAAGAGCGCCGCATACAGCCCGCACCAGAGGAACCCAGCTGCCCCGCCGGCGCCCAATAAGATGAGCCGCAGGCGGGAGCTGGTTGGCAGAAAGTAGAAGGAGGCCGCCAAAAGGCCGCAGGCGCCGCCCGGAAGAAAGTTCATCCGGAATCCGGGCAGGAGGCTGCTGAGCAGAGCGGCTCCGCCGAAGGCAAAGGAGAACCAGGCCAGCTTCCGAATGGTGGTGTTCATTGGTTTTGGATGGGTATGAGGCATGGAAAACACCTCTGAAAAAATTATTAAAAGGTCATAAAACAAATTGAGAGCCAGCGGATAGAATCCCAAGGCTCTCCTTTCGCGCTTTTCCGATTCAAGCTTTGTCCTTAATTTCCATATGATCCAATGCAAACTGTAAAGCCATGCTGATCAGTTCGTTTCTGGAACGGTTTGTTTTGGCGGAAAGTTCGTTATATTTTTCTTGCAGGGAACGGTCTATCCGGATCGTCATGGTGACAGCCCTGTCCTCTTTTGGCGTTATAATTAGTTTTTCCATAATGCCCTACTTCCTCTAATCATACTAATTTACATTTTAGTTTGAACAATGGTTTAAGTCTATAACACAAAAAGCATTGGAATTATAATGCAATTATGGGGAAACAAAAATAGGTTGACAATTTCAAAAAATATAGTATAATAAAAATGCTGTGTAAACACGGCAAATCCTTGTCTCCCCAGGGAGACCATAGTGATATGTCCATAAGGAGGTGCAACTAATATGGCAAAAATTTCTGGCAATTACGAGGCAGTTTTCATCATTAACCCCACCGTGGGCGAGGAGGAGACTGCAAACCTGGTGGCTAAGTTCAAGGAACTGGTTGAGGCGCACGGCACGCTGACTGAGGTTGACGAGTGGGGCAAGCGCAGACTGGCTTATCCCATCAACGACTATACCGAGGGCTACTATGTGCTGATCACCTTCAGCTCTGTCCCCAGCTTCCCCGCTGAGATGGATCGTATCTTCAAGATCACCGATGGCGTCATGCGTTCTATGATCGTCTGCACTGACGCAAAGTAAGGAGCACACAATGCTGAACAAAGTGTTTCTTCAGGGGCGGCTGGTGGCCGATCCTGAACTGCGGCACACCCCCAACGGTGTGGCTGTGGCAACCTTCCGCCTGGCGGTAGACCGGGATTATAAGAGCAAAAACCCGGACGAGCAAACTGCGGATTTTGTCAACATTGTGGCATGGAGAAATTCTGCCGAGTTTGTCTCCCGCTACTTCTCCAAGGGCCGCATGGCTCTGGTGGAGGGCCGGCTGCAAATTCGCAACTACACGGACCGGGATGGCAACCGCCGCTCCGCCACTGAGGTTGTGGCAGACTCCATCCACTTCTGTGACTCCAAGCGTGATTCCGACAATGGCGGAAATTACGGCGGCTATGCGCCCAGCGCGTCCGCTTATAACCCGCCCGCAGCGTCTGCGCCCGGTGCCCCCGCACCGGCAAGTGGCGGATTTGCGGACCTTGATGATGACGGCGAACTGCCGTTTTGATCCAAACAGATCACAACTGATCGTTTTAAATCTCAATGATAGGAGGTAACTAACCATGGCAATGGACAGAGAAAGAGCCCCTCGCGGCCGTAAGCGCAGAAAGGTCTGTGCATTCTGTGTTGATAAGGTTGAGCAGATCGATTATAAGGATGCAGCGAAGCTGCGCCGCTATATTTCGGAGCGTTCCAAGATCCTGCCCCGCCGTACCACCGGTACTTGCGCAATTCATCAGCGCCAGCTGACCGCCGCTATTAAGCGGGCACGTCAGATCGCTCTGCTGCCTTTCGTGACCGACTGATCTCGGTCGAACGGCATAGCCGGACAGCATAGCTGGAATAGCAAACCAGATCCGCTTGGCTCCCAAGAGCCGGGCGGATTTTTCCGCTTTTCTGGGGAGGAGCGCTATCCTTCCGCCTGGCCGCGCTGTGCGGCGCGGGAGCATATCGCCTATCCTTCCGCAAGGAACTTGCGGAGGGATTCTTCCACCCGATGGCAGTGGCGGGGATATCTGGCCCGGAGCTGGGGAAAGGCGTTGTCCATAATCACCGGATAGCCCACCAGATCCAGCATGGCCTGGTCGTTGTAGTTGTCGCCAAAGGCCATGACCTGAGAGGGATCTATGTCCAGGGCGTTGCAGAGGCCGGTTATGCCGGTGCCCTTGTTGGCAATGGTGAAGTCCAGCCACAGGAAACCGGCCTGGGAAACGGTCATGCCCTGCTCCCGCCAGCGCTGCCCCATGGCGGCGTCCACCTTGTCGGAGCCCTCCTGGCAGTAGGCGGCCAGTTTGATGATATCCCCGGGAATCTCCTCCAGGGAGGAGACCATCCGGTAGTGGTTTCGGGTGAAGTTGATAATCCGGCGGGAGAATTCCGGGTGCCGGGAGATGAGATAGCTCATGTTGGGCCCGGAGATCAGGGCGCTGCAGTCCGGCCGGGAGAGAATCTCTGCGGTCAAAGCCTTACATAGCTCCCTGGGAACCACCGAGTGAACCAGGGGGACTGCCTCCTCCTCCTGGGCGCAGGGACCATAAACCTCGGCCCCGTTTTCGCAGAGGAAGCACAGCTGGTCCGCCACCGGGGCAAACAGCCTGCGCAGGCTGTGATATTGCCGCCCACTGGCCGGGGCAAAGAGGATGCCCTTCGCCTTCAGCTGCGCGATCAGGGAAAAAAGTTCCGGGTTGATCTCGGCTTCATCGCCGTGGAGAAGAGTGCCGTCAATGTCGCTGGCAATCAATCGTATCATGGAAAAGACCTCATTTCTATATCAGGGAACCTCTGGCTAGGCTGGAGAGAAAGGAACAGGAAGATGAATCTACAGGAGATGTTAAGCAAGGTGGATCACACCCTGCTGAAGCAGGATGCCACCTGGGAGGAAATCAAGGCCCTTTGTGACGAGGGCCTGACCTATCACACCGCCTCGGTGTGCATTCCGGCCAGCTTTGTCCGCTGTGCCCGGGACTATCTCAGGGGCAGGCTGCCCATCTGCACGGTGATCGGCTTCCCCAACGGCTATTCCACCACGAAAGGTAAGCTTTTCGAGACGAAGGACGCCGTCCTAAATGGCGCGGACGAGATTGACATGGTCATCAACCTGGGCATGGTGAAGGAGAAGAACTGGGATGGCCTGCTGGTTGAGATGCAGGCGGTCCGGGAGGTCTGCGGGGATAAAATCCTGAAGGTCATCATTGAGACCTGCCTGCTGACCCAGGAGGAGAAGATCAAGCTCTGTGAGCTGGTCTCCGGCTCCGGGGCAGACTACATCAAGACCTCCACAGGCTTCTCCTCTGGGGGAGCCACGCCAGAGGACGTGGCTCTGCTGGCGGCCCATGTGGCGCCGGGGGTGAAGGTGAAAGCGGCGGGGGGAATCTCCACCCTGGAGGAGGCGGAAGCGCTGCTTCGCCTGGGGGCGGACCGGCTGGGGACCAGCCAGATTGTCAAGCTGATCCAGGCAATGGAGGGCTGATTACCCAGCGCAGGCCTCCAAAAGGCTCACCGCCAGGGAGATCTTCTCCGGGACCAGGCCGGAGTAGTTGATGATGAGAATGTGCTGGGGAGGGGATTCCTCCCGGGTCAAATAGTATTGTGAAAGGCAGGATAAGCGCAGCTGTGCTTGTTCTGCCTTTTTCAGCAGCATTTGGTCGGAGAGGGAGGTGTCCGGCTTGAGGAGAAAATGCAGGCCGGAATCCTGGCCGGAAATCTGGACCCGTCCCTTCAACTTGCCCTTATGGATCTCCTCCAGGAGCTGATCCCGGATGCCGCGATAGCGGTTGCGCATCCGGTTGATATGGCGTTCGAAATGCCCGTCGGCGATGAACCGGGCCAGGGTGAACTGCTCAAAGTTGGAGACGGTGCAGGCATAGAAGCCCAGCTTGCGGTCAAACTGCTCCAGCAGGGGCCGGGGGAGCACCATATAGCTGATTCGGATGGTGGAGGACAGGGTCTTGGTAAAGGTGTTGATGTAAATCACCTTGCCGCCGCCGTCGATGCTTTGGAGGGTGGGGATGGGCCTTCCGGAGAGGCGGAACTCCGAGTCATAGTCGTCCTCGATGATGTAACGGGAAGGGGACCGGGCGGCCCAGGCCAGCAGCTCATACCGGCGGCTGATGGGAGTTACCATGCCGGTGGGATAGTGATGCGAGGGAGAGATATGGGCCACATGGGCATTTTGCGCCTCCAGCTGGCTGATTTCAATGCCCTGCTGGTCCATGGAGGTGTATTTGCAGGTCACCTGGTGGCTCTGATAGATGCGGGCGATTTTCTGATAGCCGGGGTTTTCTACGGCGTAAATCTTATCATACCCCAGCAGCTGGATCAGGAGGGAGTACAGATATTCCGTTCCCGCGCCCACGATGATCTGATCCAGGTAAACGACCATATTTCGGAACTGCTTCAGGTGCTGGGCGATGGCCCTGCGCAGCTGGGGCAGGCCCCCGGCGGGAGAAGGGTCCATCAGCGCATCCCGATGCTGGGACAGGGTATCCCGCATGAGCTTGGCCCACTGGAAGAAGGGGAAATTTTCCTCCGCCGTGCGGTTGCTGACGAGGTTGACGAGGTATGGCGGGGAAGCCGGCGGGGGAGGCGGCTCCTCCGTCGAAGGGGGCAGGGGCAGAGAGCCTGCCGCAATGGGGGAGACAAAGAACCCCCGTTTTGGCTGAGAGTAGATGAAGCCCTCAGATTGCAGCTGCGCGTAGGCGTTTTCCACGGTGATGATGCTGATGCCCAGGTTTTTGGCAAAGCTGCGCTTGGAGGGCAGCTTGCTGTTGGGAGGGAGGATGCCGGACAGGATATCCTGGCGAATGCACTTGTACAGATGGATGTAAAGGCTCTCCGTAATGCCCTCGAAGGAATAAGTCAGCATGAAAACACCTCTGCTCTGAACCTGTAAAAAGGATGAAATGAGCGTAAATTGACAGGTACTGTTTATTATAAGACAAATACAGGGGGATGTAACGCAACACTCCCGTTTCAACTGGATGGAATCGGGAGCCGGAAAGCCCTGCTGGCAGGCGGGTTGACGTGGGGGCCTTTGGCTGGCCTCAGTATAATAGGGCCCTTTGAAACGGGACCAGCGGGGCCTTTGCGGCCTTGATTTTTTCAATATCCCGGATGTATTCATAGGGATATTTGGGATTGGTGATGCGGACCACCTTGCCGGTGACGGGATTGGTCAGTTTGGTGGAGCCGCCGCCGCCCAGGGCCAGGATGGTGTGAAGCTCCTCCATGATGCAGATGTTGTAGAGCCCCTGAAAGCCGGGCTTGCACCAGCCGATGTTCTCAAAGTTGCCGCTCATAAACTTCTGGCGGTAAAGGTAGTAAGGCTCATAGCCCGCCTTGCCCAGGGCGGTCCAGGCATAGTCCAGCATTTTGCTGACCGCTTCCCCGTCCGGGAGGCCTTTGTTCTCAAAGAAGAGCCTTGCCCCTTTTTTCAGGGCCAGGGTGTGGACGGTGATGTTTTCCGGCTCCAGGGCCAGAACCGCGTCCAGGGAGTAACGGAACCCCTCCGGCGTGTCCTGGGGAAGTCCGGCGATCAAATCCATGTTGATGCCCTCAATGCCGGAGTCCCGGGCGACTTGATAGGCCCTGTAAATGTCGGCGGCGGTGTGGCTGCGGCCCATAGCCTGTAAAACCTCGTCCCGCATGGTCTGGGGATTGACAGAGACCCGGTTTGCCCCGTTTTCCCCGATAACAGCCAGCCGGTCCGGGGTGATGGTGTCCGGCCGGCCCGCCTCCACGGTGTACTCGGTGCAGCGGGATAGGTCGATCTGGCTGGAGATGGACTTCATCAGGTCGTCCAGCTGCCGGGCGGTCAGGGTGGTGGGGGTGCCGCCGCCCATATATAGGGTCCTGGGGTGGAAGCCGGACTGGGGCAGCAGCTGGCCCGCCGTTTCCACCTCCTGCTTTAAGCAGTCCAGGTAATCTGGGATTATTTTCAGGGCGTGCTTCACATCGGCGGAGACGAAGGAGCAGTAGGCGCAGCGGGTGGGGCAAAAGGGAATGCCCACATACATGGACAGCTCATCTGGCCCCAGGCTTTTCTTGGCCCGGAGACCCGCCTTGGCGGCGTCCAGGGCCAGCTCTGTGCGCTCTGGGGAGACAAAGTAAGTATCCCGGAACAGCTTGCGGACCTGGGCCTCCGAGCGGCCCCCTTCCAAGGCCTTGGAGGCCAGCTTGGCGGGGCGGATGCCAGTCAGCGCGCCCCAGGGCGGGTTCATACCGGTCAGCTCCCTGGCGGCTTTGAAAAAGGATTGCTTGATCGTGCGCTGGAGGAGCCGGTCTGTGGTCAGTTTGTCCGTCAAAAGGGAGACCTGGACCCGGGAGGTGCTTACGGCGGATTTCCCGTCCCGGCTCAGTAGTGTCCTGGCGGTGGCCCAGGTCTTGCCCAGAGAGAGGGAGGAACGGGCGAAAAAATCCCCTTCATTCGGCTCTTCTTCTGGATACTCTGGCCGCTGGTCTGGGAAGAGCACCAGCATCATCTGCTCCACAGCATATTGATAGCTGTGGCCGGTCAGATACAGCTTCATGCTCAGCGGCCCATGGCGGCGGCCATAAAGTAGTTATACTGGCGCTCGTGGTCCAGATTGGAGAAGCTTTCGTGGCCGGGATAGACCGTATAGTTGCCCTTCAAATTTGCCAGCCGGCGCAGGGATTCCATCATCTGCTGATAGCTGCCGCCGGGGAAATCGGTGCGGCCGCAGGAGCCTGCGAACAGGGTGTCGCCGCTGAACATGGCGTTGCCGCACAGGAGGGTGACGGAACCGGGGGTGTGGCCGGGGGTGGCCAGGACCTGAATGGTCAGCTTGCCCAGCTGGACGGTGTCCCCCTCGTCATAGAACTTCAGCGTTTCAATCCAGCCGATGCCGTTGCCGAACTGGCTGGGCTTCTGCGCCAGGGCCAGGTCCTTTTTGTTCAGATAGACCGGAGTGCCGGGGTGCAGCTTCAGCACATCGGGCACAGCGGTGACATGGTCAAAGTGGCCGTGGGTCAAGAGGATCATCTTCACCTCCATGCCCGACTGTTTCACCAGGGTTTCGATGTCCTGGGCGTCGTCGCCGGGATCGATGATGGCCAGGGATTTGGTGGCCTCGTCACCTAGGAGATAGCAATTTGTGCCGATCATGCCGACGGGAATGGATTTAATCAACATTGTGGAAAACCTCCGTATTGAGATGGAATTTACATCAACTCATTCGTATCTAGAAGAATGGTCACCGGGCCGTCGTTCAGGCTGGTCACCTCCATATAGGCGCCAAATTCACCGTGCTCCACCCGGAAGCCCTTCTCCCGGCAGAGCTGCATAAAGCCCTCATAGAGGGGGACGGCGGTTTCCGGGCGGGCGGCGCCGCTGAAGCTGGGGCGGTTGACCTTTTTGCAGTCAGCGAAAAGGGTGAACTGGGAGACCACCAGCAGGTCGCCGCCCACAGCCTCCAGGTTTAGATTCATTTTTCCGTTTTCGTCCTCGAAAATTCGCATGGCGCAGATCTTGTCGGCCAGCTTTTTGGCCTGGGCCATGGTGTCCTCCGGGGCCACTCCCAGCAGGACAAGAAAACCGTGGTGGATTTCGCCTGCCACCTTGCCGTCAATGACAACAGAGGCGCCCTTCACACGGGTAACAACTGCTTTCATATCAAACTCTCCCCGTATAAGAAGATTTGCAGATAGTTATAGTGCATCTGCTTAGTTCACTTCATTAAGATCAACAGGCTTTGGGATGCCTGTGAACAATAGCAGCAGGACAGCAGGGTCACGTTCTTAAATCTCCTGTTGAATCGAAGGGTTACTGCTCAGGAAGAATCGTGTTGGCGCTACTATGACCTCAAGTTCCATGAGGTCAATAAGTTCCGGCAGAAACGCGCACTCGCTTTCACTGCCGGAAAACTGGTTCACGTTGTCTTTCGACTGCTGAAGGACAACCACCTGTATATCCTGGCGGAGCGCGGATTGCAACAGCTCCTCCCGGTGACAGCAGGCCCTGTTGAAAAAATGCAGCCGGCAGGGCTTTGGTTGGTGTACGCTTTTTTATCAGCGCTGACCGGTTTGGATGAAAAAATCATCATTTTGCTCTCTATCGCTTCTATTGACATCACACCATTAGACTTTAGCCGGCGGATCTCTTGACGGCCATAACGCCGGAGATCTTGTTCAGTTTGGCAATTACGCCGTTCAGCTCCTCCAGATTTGCCACATAGAGGGAAACGGTGACCACGGCATAGCCGTCGGGGAGCCCCCGGGCGTTGAAATTTTCCACCCGGACCTTGCAGGCGGAAAGGGCTGCCGCAATGTCCAGGGCCAGGTTGGGACGGTCCTTGGCGGAAACCTCCAAGGAGGTTTTGTAGGAGGCCTGTTCGCTCTCCCCCCAGGAGACCTTCAGCCAGCGGCCCTTTTCCTCGGGCTTGACCTTGCTTTGGTCGGCGTTGGGACAGTCCTGACGGTGGACGGAAACCCCGTAGCCCCGGGTGATAAAGCCGATGATCGGGTCGCCGGGAACCGGGCTGCAGCACTTGGCGAACTTCACCAGGCAGTTGTCCAGCCCCTCCACAATGATACCGGTCTTAGAGTGGGTGACATGCTTGGGGGGCGGGGGAGGCAGAGAGGTGGAGACATGGGTCAGCTGGGTTTCGGCCAAGGTGTCGGCCTGCTGGAGCAGGGCCTCCTGGGCGGCCTTCTCCTTGCGCTCCCTTGCATACCGCATCATTTCCTCCCGGGTGCGGTTTACCGCCTTGGCGGCGGTGATGCCGCCGTAGCCGATGGCGGCGTACATGTCGTCCAGCGCGTTATATTTCAGCTTGCGCAGAATCGTGTCCATGAGGCCGGCGTCCATGACCTCGCTCAGGGAATAGCCTGCGCGTTTCAGCTCGGATTCAAAGGCGGCGCGGCCGTTGACGATGTTCTCCTCCCGTCGCTCTTTCTTGAACCACTGACGGATTTTGTTCCGAGCCTCATTGGATTTGCAGATCTTCATCCAATCCCGGCTGGGGCCGTGGGCGGATTTGGAAGTGATGATCTCCACAATGTCGCCGTTGTGCAGGGTGGAGTCAAAGGTGACAATCCGGCCATTGACCTTGGCGCCGGTCATGTGATTGCCGATGGCGGAATGGATGGCATAGGCAAAGTCAATGGGGGTTGCGCCGGAGGGGAGGCTGATGACATCCCCATTGGGGGTGAAGACAAATACCTCGTCGGCAAACAGGTCCACCTTCATGGTGCGGACAAATTCCTCCGCGTCTGTGTCCGCCTGGCTTTCCAGCAGCTTACGCACCCACTCGTAGGTCTTTTCCGAGCCGATCTCCTTGCTCCCGGTCATGCCCTGTTTGTACTTCCAGTGGGCGGCGATGCCGTATTCAGCGGTCTCGTGCATTTCCTTGGTGCGGATCTGAACCTCGAAGGGGATGCCCTCCCGGCCGATGACCGTAGTGTGCAGGGACTGGTAGCCATTGGGCTTGGGGGTGGAGATATAGTCCTTGAAGCGGCCTTGGATGGGATTGAACATATCGTGAATGCAGCCCAGCACGTTGTAGCATTCCGCGATGTCATCCACAATCACCCGGAAGGCGTACAGGTCAAAGATCTCATAGAGGCTCTTGTTCTGGGTATACATTTTGCGGTACAGGGAGTAGATGTGCTTCACACGGCCATAGACGACGCAGTCAATGTGTTCCTGGTCCATGCGCTCCTTGATTTTCTTCTGGATGGATGCCATGAATTCCTCGTGGGCGGAGGCCCGGGAGTTCAGTTTATCCTCGAGCTCCTTGTAGCCGGGGCCGTCCAGATATTTCAGGGAGAGGTCCTCCAGCTCCCACTTGAGCCTTTGCATTCCCAGGCGGTGGGCCAGGGGGGCATAGATCTCCATGGTCTCCAGGGATTTCTCCTTCTGTTTCTTGGGGGATTGGTACTCCATGGTCCGCATGTTGTGGAGGCGGTCGCAGAGCTTGATGAGAATCACGCGGATGTCCTTAGACATGGCCATGAGCATCTTGCGCAGATTCTCCGCCTGCTTTTCCTCCTTGCTGGTATACTGCATGCGGGTCAGCTTCGTGACGCCCTCCACCAGGTCGGCCACTGTGGGGGAGAACAGCCGGGAGATCTCCTCATGGGTGGCGCCGGTGTCCTCGAGGCAATCGTGGAGCAGGGCGGCGATCAGGGAATCCAAATCCAGCTCCAGGTCAGCCACAATCTCGGCCACGGCCAGGGGATGGGTGATATAGGGTGAGCCGTCCCGGCGGAGCTGGCCGTCGTGGGCCTTGTCTGCGTAAGTGAAGGCGGCATAAAGCCGCTGCGTATCCACGTTGGGGTTATAGCGTTTTACATGTTCCTCCAAAGCTCGGTATTGTTCTAAGATAGGATCCAAAATATTCACCTTCTTTACAATTCTCAAACAACAATTCTCAAACATCTAATCAGCCGTCAATCAAGCGATGAAGCTGCTGCATGATATAGGAGGCTTCCAGATCCACTTTTCCCTGGGTGGGTTGGACCCGGATCTGCAAATGGTCGGTTTCAGCGGAAAGGGTGATCAGGCCCCGCTCGTTCATGACGTCCAGGCAGACCATGGTGCGGGTGTAGGTTTCCCGAATGCCAAAGGTCCTGGCGATTTTCCGGGCCAGGCGGGGCGCGGTGTCCTCCACCATGCCGGGGGTGGGATGGCGCACCAGATAGCGCCAGACGGCCACGAAGTCCTCCCGCCGGGGGAGGAGCAGGGCGGCTTCCTGAGGGGTCAGCGGTTCCCCGCTCCGATAGCGCTGATAGAGCTTCTGTTCCGTCTGGGATTGGGTCAGAGAGGGGCGCACGTCGATGATTTGCAGCTGCACGGAGCGGTTGCCCCGGAATTCGTTGATGGAGGGAGAGAATGCCAGATCCACCCGCCCGCCCGGCGACAGACCGGCCTCCTGGGGGGTGGAGGAGAAGAAGATGGCGTCCAGGGTGCAGCCGTCCTTTTGCATACGGAATTTGGTGTGGCGGCCGTTGCCCACAGTGGACACCGTCAGCACGTTGACTCCGCAGAGCTGGAAGACGGGCTTGGGGTTGCCGGCGCCGGTGGGCTCCAGGATGGAAAGGGCCTCCACGTTTTCGATGGTCAGCAGGGCGGCGGAGGGGACATCCATCTCCACCTGCAGGGAGGAGGTGATGGCCTCATTGCCCACGGCTTGGCGGATATATTGATCCACCCGCTTGCGGAAGGCGGGGATATTTTCCTCCGGGATGGTAAAACCCGCCGCAAGCTCGTGACCGCCGAAGGATTCCAAGAGGTCGGCGCAGGCCTCCAGAGCCTGAAACAGGTTGACGCCGCCGTAGCTGCGGCAGGAGCCCTTGCCCTTGCCCTGGGAGAGGCAGATCATAAAGGTGGGGCAGGAATACTGCTCACTGAGGCGGGAGGCCACAATACCCACCACACCTTGATGCCAATGCTCATCTGCCAGGACAATGGAATACAGGTCCTTCGCCTGAAAGGGGGAGAGGCGGGAGACGCATTGGGTATAGATTTCCAGTTCGATGGCCTGACGCTCCCGGTTCAGGGCGCACAGCTCCTTTGCCAGTTCCTCGCCCCTTGCAGGGGACTCGGTCAGCAGCAGCTCACAGGCCAGCCCGGCGCAGCCCATGCGGCCGGAGGCGTTGATGCGGGGGGCCAGGGAAAAGCCGATGGAGGTGGCAGTCAGGGGTTTGCCCTCCAGTCCGGCCTCCCGGAGGAGTATCCGCAGGCCGGGGCGTTGGGGATTGCTCAGGGCGTCCAAGCCCGCTTGGACGATCATCCGGTTCTCGTCCACAATCTCCATCACGTCGGCCACGGTGCCAATGGCGGCCAAATCAGCATATTGAGCCAACAGGGCGCGGTGGGTTTCCGGCCCGGCCAGGGCCAGAACCAGCTTTAAAGCCACCCCCACACCCGCCAGGGATTTAAAGGGGTATTCACAGTCAGGCCGATGGGGATTGACGACGGCAACCGCGTCCGGCAGGACCTCTTTGCATTCGTGGTGGTCGGTGACGACCACGTCCATGCCCAGCGACTTGGCCAGCATGATTTCGCTGACGGCGGTAATGCCGCAGTCCACGGTGACGATCAGGGAAATGCCCTGGGTGCGGAGCTTGACGATGGCGCTGGGGTTCAGTCCATAGCCCTCCTCCAGGCGGTCTGGAATGTAGGAGATCACCCGGCCGCCCTGACTGCGCAGGTAGGAGGTCAGCAGGGCGGTGGAGGTAATGCCGTCCACGTCATAGTCGCCGTAAACGGCGATTTTTTCCATGGAATCAAGGGCCTGACGGATTCGCGCCGTGGCTCTGTCCATGTCCTTCAGTTTCCAGGGGTCATGGAATAGCGAAAGATCTGTGCTCAAAAATCGGAAGGCCTTTTCCGGCGTGTCCAGGCCCCGGGCGCACAGCACTGCTGCGGCCAGAGGGGAAATGCCGGCGGCTTGCATAGAGGTCAGAGCGGACAGGCTGCAAGGGGAAAGGTTCCATTTTGCGTATTTCATAGCAGCACATCCAATAGAAAGAAGATTATTACTTGTATTATATCAAATCCCCGCCGGACTTACAAGATGACCCCGAAAAAGATGCTAAAAATACCATTTTGGAGCGGGGCATTTGCGGCAGAAGGAAAAGTATGATAAGATAGAGCCTGTAAGATTTGAAGGGAAAAGGTCGTGTGAATATGGCGGCAGAAGTCAAGACAAATGTGATGCGGCTGCTGGAGCAGAAGAAGATCCCCTATACGCCGCATTTTTATCCCCACGGCAAGGAGGCGGTGGACGGCGTCACCGTGGCAAAGCGCATGGGCCAGGATCCGGATGCGGTGTTCAAGACCCTGGTGACCCGGGGCGCCGGGGGCGGATACTTTGTATTTGTCATTCCCGTGGCGGAGGAGCTGGATCTGAAGAAGGCGGCGAAGGCGGTGGGCGAGAAGTCTGTCTCGATGCTCCATGTGGCGGAGCTGCTCCCCCTGACCGGCTATGTCCGGGGCGGCTGTTCACCGGTGGGGATGAAGAAGCTGTTCCCCACTGTCTTTGATGAGACCGCCATCCTCCGGGACACGATCTATGTCTCCGCCGGCAAGATCGGCAGCCAAGTGGAGGTGGAGCCAAACGCCCTGGCCCGGCTGGTAAATGGCCGGTTTGCCGATCTCACAAAGGGATAGAAGAAACCGCACAGCTGGGCTATGCGGGAGAGCTTGCCGATAAAGCCGACAAGCTCTCTCGAAAAAGCAAGCATTTTCTCGAAGGATTGCAGCCCGCGGCAGCGCACGCTAAAGCGCACGTTTGCGGGCTGAGAAGACAAAATCCCCAGGCACATGTCCTGGGAATTTTGAAAATTTGACTTTATTTCGCCGTCTGTAGACGGCGAAACTCTGCCGAGGTCTTGCAAGTTTATGTTTGGGAAATAGATTTTTCGACAGCCTGGCCCGCACAGCCCAGCTGTGCGGGCCAGGCTGTGTTTTAGGCCTCGTCAGAGGGCTGCTCAGGGGATTCACTGGGGGATTCACCGGCAGGAGCCTGGGGAGAGGGCGCCTCCGGCGGCTCCGGGGCGGGAGGCAGGGGGGCGCCGCTTTCCATGGAAACATGGCGGGCGGGCTTTTCAATGCTGGGATCAGAGGGCAAAGAATTGGACCGCTGGGCGGAGTTGGGATTTGTGCCGTAATTGTCCACGGTCTCCGGATCCTCGCCGTTGAGAATGGCCATCATCTCCTGTCCGGTGATGGTTTCCTTTTTCAGCAGGTACCGGGCGATCTTGTCCAGCATATCCCGGTTGTCCCGCAAAATCTGAATGGCCTCCTCATAGCACTGGGTCATAATGCTCTGGACCTCCGCGTCGATGCGGGCTGCGGTTGCCTCGGCGCAGGTCAGGCCCGCATTGCCCTCCAGATAGCGGTTCTGGATGGTGGCAAGGCCCATGACGCCAAAGGAGTCGCTCATGCCGTACAGGGTGACCATCTTCCGGGCCTCATCCGTGGCGCGCTCGATGTCATTGGAGGCGCCGGTGGTCATGGTTTGGAACACCTCCCATTCGGCGGCGCGTCCACCCATGTAGGTGCGGATTTCAGCCAGCAGCTCCTCCTTGTCCATCAGGAACTTCTCCTCCTCGGGCGTCTGCATGGTGTAGCCCAGAGCGCCCTGGGTATGGGGAACGATGGTGATTTTGGAAACGGGGGAGGTGCCCTTCTGCTTGACAGCCACCAGGGCGTGGCCCACCTCGTGGTAGGCGATCAGGTTCTTTTCCTTCTCGGTCAGGACAGTGCCCTTCTTTTCCGCGCCTGCAATAACCAGCTCGAAGGAGGCGAGCAAATCCTCCTGGGTGACGGCCTGCCGTCCCTTTCGGACGGCCCGGAGGGCTGCCTCGTTCACCAGGTTTGCCAGGTCGGAGCCCACACAGCCCGCAGTGGCCTGGGCGATCTTGTTCAGATCCACATCCTCCGCCAGGCGGATGTTGCGGGTGTGGACCTTCAGCGTAGCCAGCCGGCCGGCCAGGTTGGGCCGGTCCACCGTAATGCGGCGGTCAAACCGGCCGGGACGCAGCAGGGCCTTGTCCAGGACCTCGGGGCGGTTGGTGGCGCCCAAAACGATAACCCCCTTGGTGGGATCAAAACCGTCCAGCTCAGTCAGCAGCTGGTTCAGGGTCTGTTCCCGCTCGTCATTGCCGCCCATGCGGTTGTCCCGGGACTTGCCGATGGTGTCGATTTCGTCGATGAAGATGATACAGGGGGCCATCTTAGCGGCCTCCTTGAACAGGTCGCGGACACGGCTGGCGCCCACGCCCACGAACATCTCCACAAAGTCGG
>CAYLVH010000001.1:0-65900 GCA_964387095.1 uncultured Oscillospiraceae bacterium | reverse complement strand
TTGCAGGAGGAAACACCGCATTTTTCCACGGTGAGCTATAATTTCCGGCACCGGTTTACCGAGGAAACGGTAGACCAGGTATTCCATTGGATCCTGGAGGAAGTGGCGGAGGTGGGATACCTGTCGGCCAAAGCGGTCTTTATAGACGGCGCCCACATCAAAGCAAACGCCAATACCAAGAAGCAGGTGAAAGTCCGGATTCCCGTGGCTTCCAAACACTACGCCAAAGAACTAATGGAAGAAGTCAATGCCGACCGGGAGGCCCACGGAAAGAGACCGTTTCTTCCTTTACCTTCCTCTTTATTTTGCCGATATATACGAAAAACCCGATTCATGCTTGATGCATGTCCGGGTTTTTCGACAGACTGGAGCAGATCTCCTTGTGGAGATCTGCTGCTTTTGTTTTAAGTGTGGTTGTTCATATACGCTTGAATCAAGTCCCCACAGCCCTCCAGGTCCTGGAAGGAGAGTTGGGGCCTGTCCAAATCCAGGGGCTCGTCTGTGATCACAGCCAGCAACTGTTCCACGGGGGTCAGCAGAGGGCGGTTCAGAGCGGCCCGGTGAATCTCAATTTTGGGGTTGGGCAGGGTTTTGTAGCCCTCGGTCAAAATCAGGTCCACCGGCGGGAGCTGGGCGATGACTTCATCCAGGGTCAGCTCCCGGGGCGGGCGCTGGATCATGGCCATTTTCTCCGCCGAAGAGATGGCCACCACGTCAGCGCCGGCGGCGGAGAACCGGTAGGTGTCCTTGCCGGGGATGTCCATCTCGAAGCCGTGGGCATCATGCTTGACCAGGGCCAGGCGCAGCCCACGGCCTTTTAGCACTGGAATCAGACGCTCCAAATAGGTGGTCTTTCCAGTGCCGGACTTGCCCACGAAGGTAATCATGGGGGTGTGTTCATGAATGCCCCTCATGCTTCTTCCCCTTCCCAGGCGGCCCGGATCTTCTCATAGACCTCCGGGTGTGTGGCCTGCATGTCCAGGCTCTTCATGTCCGGGCCGGTCCAGATGTGGAAGGAACGGGCTGTGCCGCAAAGCTTTCCCTGATACCAGGCTTCATAGACCAGCTCCAGCTTCTTGGGGGCGTAGGACTTTATTTTGGTTTTGATAGAGACCTGACCGGGGTAGGTGGCGGGGGTGTTGTACCGCAAATCCAGGGCCACCAGGGGCGGGTTAATGCCAAGGTTGTTCATATCGGAGTAGGAGAAGCCCATCTTCTGGAAGAAGTCCATGCGGGCGGCCTCATACCAGATGGGGTAAACGGCGTGGTGGACAATGCCCATCCGGTCACAGTCGGGGTAACGGACGTCAATGAGGGTTTCGGAAATCATAAGTGGCGGCCTCCTTTGTTGCAATCTAAAATCAGTATATCAGGTTCCGGGAAAAAAGCAACCAAAATGCGGGCGCAGAAATCAGGGGGCGCCAAGCGCCGGTCGGATTTTTTCCGGGCCTTGGAGATCAAGAGTTTTGTTACTAAAAAGATTGAAAAAAGGTTTGCAGGAATAATTGTCGGGTTACAACCCATTGGTTGTGACAGAAAAAACGATTCCTGTTTCAAAGTTTTGGCTCGTTTTGATATAATTATAGACAAAGAAATGAAAGGGGGAAACGTGATGTCTGACAAGTTTACACCAGATCAGCAAAACGTAGTGTCCTTTAGTCTCATGGGCCCGGAGAGCGGTGGCCCTTGCATGGTGGATTCCAATGAGGGGAGGATCACCCGCATTCGCCCCTACTTCTACGATAAAGAGTATACAGACGCCAACTGCCACCCCTGGAAGATCGAGGCCAGGGGGCAGACCTTTGTGCCCCCGGACCGGGTGACGATCACCCCCCTGGGCCTGGGCTATAAGAGCCGGGTCTATTCCCCAAACCGGGTGAAATATCCCTTAAAGCGGGTGGACTGGGACCCCAAGGGGGAGCGCAATCCCCAGAACCGGGGGAAGAGCAAATATGTCCGGATCTCCTGGGATGAGGCGGCCCGGATCTGCGCGGACGAGCTGCGGAGGATGAAGGAGACCTACGGCCCCGAGGCGGTGCTCTGCGAAAGCGATATGCACGGCGAAGGCAAGCGGGTGGCCCCCAGCCACGGCTGCCCCAACCGCCTGCTGGCCCTGATGGGGGGCTATACCCTCCAGATGAGGAACATGGACTCCTGGGAGGGCTGGTATTGGGGGGCCAAGCACGTCTGGGGCATGGAGCCTGTGGGGGAGATGGCCCCCACGGCCAACCTGTACCCGGACATCGCAAAGAACACGGATATGCTCCTTTTCTGGGGCTGCGATCCGGAGACCACCCCCCTGGGGGTGGTTTCCCACATGCCCTCCCGTCTGTGCTACTGGTTTACTGACCTGGGGATTGATAGCATCTATATCTGTCCCGACCTGAACTATGGCGCGGCGGTCCATGCGGACAAGTGGATTCCCATTCTGCCCAATACGGACGCGGCCTTGCAGCTGGCCATTGCTTACATCTGGCTGACGGAGGAGACCTACGACAAGGAGTATATCGCCTCCCACACCTATGGCTTTGACAAGTTTGTGGCCTACGTCATGGGGGAGGAGGACGGCGTCCCCAAGACCCCCAAGTGGGCCAGTGAGAAGTGCGGCGTAAAGCCCTGGACCATCAAGGCCCTGGCCCGCCGCTGGGCGAAGAAGACCACCTCCATCCTCCACGGCAACGGCGGATGCTATATCCGGGGGCCATATGCCACGGAGCCTGCCCGTTTGGAGGTCATGCTGCTGGGGATGCAGGGCCTGGGCCGTCCCGGCGTCCACCAGGGGAAGATGATTGAGTGGAATATGTGGGCAAAGGATTTCCCGGTACCCTATCAGGGGGACTTCGCTCCCAAGGTGCCTCAGATCTGCGACTGCCTCCGGGCGGTGGACGGGGACCTGCCGGACACCCTTGACATGCGCCGCTATGACCTGAACGATTACCAGAAGGAGAAGGCCCCGGAGCTGGTAGAGCTGTTTAAGAAGCTGCCTGCCCCCAAGCAGTTTATTCCCCGCTGCATGGTACATCGCGCCATTGTGGAGGGCCATGCGGAGTGGTACGGCCTCCACTGCTTCTCCTCCTCTCAGCAGCCGGACAAGAACAACTACCGCCAGCCCACCAACATCTATCAGTTTAACAAGATTGTTTACCCCAGGCCGGGCTTGAGTCGGGTCCATATGATCTGGACGGACTCCCCCTGCAACGTGACCTGCTGGAACAACGGAAACCTGTTCACTGAGGCCTACCGGGATCCCTCCATTGAAACCGTCATCGCCCAGCATCCCTGGATGGAAAACGACTGCTATTTTGCTGACCTGATCCTACCCGTTTCCACCAAGCATGAGATGAGCGACCTGTGCAACGACCTGAGCTCTGGTGTGTTCCAGTCCGTGTATCTGACCGGCCCCTGCTGCCCGCCCATCGGGGAGTCCATGACCGACTTTGACGTCTGCGTCAAGGTGGCGGAGAAGCTGGGTCCGGAGTATGTCCGGGCTTACACCGGCAACGGGCTGACCGAGGAGGACCGGGTGCGGTTCTTCTACGCCGCCTCTGGCTGTGAGGATTATATGAGCTGGGAGGAGTTCCAGCGGCGGAAGATCTTTGTGGTGCCCTGCAAGGAGAATGCCCGGGAGATTCCTGCCGGCCTGTATAACTTCTATGTGGATCCCCAAAACCACCCCCTGACCACCCCCACCGGTCTGCTGGAGTATTCCTCCACGGATATTGAGAAGTACATGCCCGACGACCCGGAACGCCCCCCTGTGCCCCACTGGATCGAGAAGAGCGAGAGCCATGACGAGCGGCTCTCCTCAGAGCGGGCCAAGAAATATCCCCTGCTTTGCATGTCCAACCACGGTCGCTGGAGAATGCACGCCCAGTGCGATGATATCATCTGGAACCGGGAGGTTGAAACCATGAAGATCCGGGCCTGGGACGGCTATCAGTACGAACCCATGTGGATCAACCCCATCACCGCGAAGGAGCGGGGGATTCAGCACCACGATATCGTCAAAATTTTCAACGAGCGGGGCATTGTACTCTGCGCGGCCTATGTCACGGAGCGGCTGATCCCTGGTGTGGTCTATGTGGATCACGGTGCCCGCCTGGACCCCATTATTCCCGGCTGGCTGGACCGGGGCGGCTGCATCAACTGCATCACCCCCACCTCTATGACCTCCAAAAACTCCACCGGCATGGCGGTTTCCGGCTTCCTGGTGGAGTGCCAGAAGGTGACGGAGGAAGAGTATCAGGAATGGTCCACCAAGTATGCCCAGGCCTGGAACCGGAAGACGGATCCCAACGCCGGGGTCTGCCTGGCCGGCTGGCTGGTGGATGAGGAGCAGGATGAGGATCCCACCGACGGCGTCCGCTGCCAGAAGGAAAAGGCAGGGGTCTGGTTGGGCTCCAGACAGCCCCATGTGCCTGGAAAGGAGATCTGAGCAATGTCTAAGGTGTTTGTCATTGATGTGGCCCGGTGTTCCGGCTGCTACAACTGTCAGCTCTCCTGCAAGGATGAGCATTGTGAAAACGATTGGCGGCCCTATGCGGCGCCCCAACCCGCCACGGGTCAGTTCTGGTGCAAGGTCACCGATCACCCCAGGGGCACCATCCCCAAGGTGAAGATCCATTACATCCTCACCCTGTGCAACCACTGCGAGGATGCGCCCTGCATGGCCGCCGCAGAGAATGGCGCCGTCTATCGCCGCCCGGATGGCCTGGTGGTCATTGACCCGGAGAAGGCCCTGGGGCAGAAAGGCCTGGTGGAGGCCTGCTCCTATGGCAAGATCTTCTGGAATGAGGAGCTGAACCTGCCACAGAAGTGCACTGGCTGTGCCCACCTGTTGGATCATGGCGCCAAGGTGCCCCGCTGTGTGGAGGCCTGCCCCACCGACGCCATGAAATTTGGCGATGAGGAGGAGCTGGCCGACCTACTCAAGGATGCGGTGGTGCTCCATCCGGAGTACGGCGCCAGGCCCCGGGTCTATTACCGGAATATTCCCGGCTGCTTCCTGGGGGGGCTGGTCTATGATCCGGAGGAGGAGGAAGTCATCATCGGGGCCAAGGTCACGCTCACCCTGGTTGATGGGACCACAAGGGAGACCACCACGGATGACTTCGGTGATTTTTGGTTCAAGGATCTGCTGGAGACCAGGGCAAAAGTCACCATCCAGGCCTCGGGCTTTCAGCCCCGGAGCTTTGAGGAGCTGGAGACCAAGAGCTGTCCCAACCTGGGGGACATTCCCCTGGAAAAATAATGGTATATAAGAATCCTGGCCGCCGGGAGACGGCTTGAAAAGAGGTCAGAACATGAAATCAAAACAGGTGGTAAGAAGAATTACACAATATGTGGCGGGAATTGTCTGCATGGCCATTGGGCTGGTTATGCTCAAGCGAACGGCCTGGGGCGTGTCGCCCATCACCGCTGTGCCGGATGCTGTGGCGAATATCACCCCGCTGACGCTGGGGAACGCCACCATTTTGCTGCATGTCATCTGCGCGGTGGCGCAGATCCTGGTGCAGCGCAGGGTGGCGCTGAAAAGCGTGCTCACCTTATGTGTGGGAGTCCCCTTTGGCTATCTGGTGGATTTCTTCATGTGGCTTTGGAATCCCCAGCTGGCGATCTGGCAAAAGTGTATTGTATTAATTCTCGGGATTGCCATCCAGGGCCTTGGCGTGGCGCTGATCAGCGGCTGCGACCTGATGCTCCCGGCGCCGGACGAGCTGAACAACGTGATCAGCCAAGTCTACCACAAGAAGCTGTCCAATGTGAAGATGATTATGGATGCGGTCTATGTGGTGCTGGCAATTGTCATCAATTTGATTTCCACGCATTCCCTGGCCAGCGTGGGCATCAGCTCCGTTGCGGCGGTGCTGCTTACCGGCCGCTTTGTGGGTCTGTCCCAGCGGCTGTTCCCGAAAATTAAGATGGCCCCCCTGTTCAGCGCGCTGGAGGAAGCAAAGCAATAACCGGCAAAAGTCCCCTGCCAAGGTTCTCCGCAGGGGTGTGCTGATTGGCTTCCAGGGAAAATCCGGTTTTGTCCCTAAGGTCAAAAATATGGAATCTTTTTTGACCTGAACCTCCCCTGGTTAAGCGCGGCCTGGAAACAGAGAAATGTCACCTTGTCACAACCCATTGGTTGTGACAAAAAAGGAGAAGCCCTTGAAAATAGACGAATTTTTAAATTTTCGGTTTTTTCGTGTCGGAATGGTTACGCTTTTTTACAGGAAAATCCAATTGACATTGGAATCGTTCTATGGTTTAAAATAAAATGGTGTTAATGGGGTGTAGTGTGCCCATTTAGCAGTTCGGAAGCTGGAGACGAGGTGTTAAGATCGAGAGATGAGTGAAAAGAGAAAACCAGGAGACAGCCGCAAGCGGACGGACCGGGCCAACCACGACCGGGATGTTCGCCTCCGGCTTATGGCGAAGGATGGAGACAAGATTATGCTTGCTCTAAATAGCGCGAAAATGGTGGGTGTGCTGTCGGAAATGGAGATTATGTATATGTTCATTGCCCAGAACGCGTATCAGTGCTTTATCCATCCCCTGGATGCGGAAGAGGGGAGATATAAGGCCTGGCCCATCAATGAAAAGCATACCGCCATGCTGAAGAACCTGGCGAAGCAGGCGGATCAGCTGTTTGAGATCACGCCGAAGCAGAACATGAATCCCATGGGGGTCATGGTTGCGGCGGAAAAGGGCATTATCGCGTATCTGGACGCCACGGGACAGCTTCCTGCGGAGGATACTGACTTTATGAGCTGGAAGGACGCACCCAAAGATCGTGAAAGTGAAGGAGGATAAACCTTGAAAACCTATAAATTTGTATGTCGGAGTACCCGCGGCGGTTTTACCGAGTGGGCCAGCGTCTGCGAAGACGGCGTAGAGGTGAAGAGAATTGACCGGGACGTGCGGCAGGAGACTGTCCGGCAGTTCCGTGAACGGGTTGGCGCTCAGCTGGAAGCGGAGGGCTACCAGCTTGAAGAGCATCAATACACACTGTAATCGGATGGGGAAGAAGGTGTATCCTGTATGATTTATATTTCTGCCTTGATCCAGCACCACGCGGGCCCCACGGGGGATGTGCTGATTGGAAAAAACCAGAACGGCGTTTGGGAGTTTCCCCATGACCACGTCCACACCAGTGAGACGGAGCAGGAAGCGGTGGAGCGCCTTGCCTGGGAGCAGCTGGGCCTGAAGGTGACCGCCGGCAAGCTGATTACCATTGGGCATAAGAAGCCGGAAGACGGCTATGTTGAACATATCATGTGTGGCAATATCACCCACAATACCCATACCAAGTGCGATTACCACTGTTACTATGAGGCGGTGCGCAAGTGGCAGGCGGAACCCAAGAGTGAGATCTATTCCGAGTTCAAGTGGGTCCATCCCTCTGAGCTGGGCCAGTATGGCTTTGAGGGCGACGATCAGAGCTTCATGGCCAAGTATGATCCCTGGATCAACGGCCGTGAGATCCCGGACAGCAGAATGTACTAAGGAGGCGGGGTCCAAATGAAGAAGTATGTTTTTGAAGCTGCCAAAAAGCAGCTGGAAAAGCCCACGGAGCCGAAATATGTGTTCTGCGCCACCGCTAAAGCTACTGTTTGTGCGGAAGACGAGAACGAGGCCAAGGTCTTGGCTCAGGAGCAGCTGCAGAAGGAATATTACGGCACCGGCGTTGCGCTTGGCGAGGCCAAGTGCGTCGCCATTTACGACCTGCCGGGGGACTGGAGCTATGGCTATGGCGATGCCCGCAAGAGCGGTCGCACCGAGGAACTGGGCGACCTGGTGGGCAACCATGTGATTCGATAAGGAGGAAGAACGATGGATCTGGTTAAAAAATATGTGCTCCATCTTCCGGAGGGACTTGTCACCATGGAGAAGGACGAGCTGGTTCAGCGTGTGAAGGACATCCTGAAGGACCATCCCAGCGAGCATATGTGCGCCTTCCGTGTCTGGTACGAGGGCTTTGAGGGCTGCGGCATGCCCGGCACCGATGTATATGATGTCATTGTGGAGACCTTTAACTCCCTGAAGGATGACTGGAAGAACATCGGACCTATGCGGTTTGAGCGCTATGGGGTTGTGGATCCTAGCTTCCTGAATTTGCACTATGCCGAGGCCCGGAAGACCTTCGATGTCCCTGGCGGCACCCAGGATCTGCTGCTGCATCAGTACCACCTGGGCAAGCACTATCAGGGACCTGACGGCCGTGTGTTCTGGATTCCCGTCATTGAGGACTTTGATATGCGCTGCTTTGAGCGCAAGGACGGCAAATATGTGGGCAATATGGTGGAGATTGATCCCCGGTCCGAGTATGCCCGTCAGATGATTGAAGTGGATTAAGGAGGAACACGCAATATGGATAAAATAGCCAGGCGTTCCGATAGCAAGAGAGAACGTATCACCCACAGTGTGTGCGTCGGCGGCCCCATGACCCTACATACCATTGACGGTGTCATTCGCCGCGTTCGCCCCATTGTCCTGACGGACGACGATCCTGCCGGCTGGGTCATCAAGGCCCGGGGCAAGGAGTACACCCCCCAGCGCAAGACCACCATGTCCCTGTTGGGCTACTGCGAGCGGGATAAGACCTACGCATATGACCGCCTGAAGTACCCCATGATTCGGGAGGACTTCGTGGAGACCCCCGACGGTAAGAACCGCAACACGGAAAACCGGGGCAAGTCCGGCTATCGCCGGGCTACCTGGGACGAGGCGCTGAGCCTGGTGGCCCGTGAGATCAAGCGCCTGCATAAGACCTATGGCAAGGAGACCATTACCGCCTGTACCTCCTCCCACCATTCCTGGGGCCTGGTGGGCTACAAGATCTCCCTGTTTAAGCGCTTCTTCTCCATGATGGGGTATACCCGCGTCGCGGATAACCCGGACTCCTGGGAGGGTTTCCACTGGGGCACCCCCCACTCCTACGGCTACTATTGGCGCCTGGGCGGTCCGGAGCCCTATGATATGCTGGAAATGGCCATGCAGAATACGGAAACCATCATCTGCTGGTCCACGGACCCGGATACCACCCGGGGCGGCTACTCCGCCCAGGAGTCTGCCCTGTGGCGCTGGTGGATGAAGGAGATGGGCATTGAATTCATCTATATCGACCCCTTCAACAACTATACCTCTGTGAAGCATGCCGACAAGTGGATCGGCCCCCGGATGGGCACCGACGCTGCCATCCTGGAAGCCATTGCCTATGTGTGGATCACCGAGGATCTGTACGATAAAGAGTATGTGGCACAGCATGGCCACCGCTTTGAGGAGTTTAAGAACCACATCCTGGGCCTGGGCCCGGACGGCACGCCAAAGACGCCCAAGTGGGCAGAAGAACTGTCCCTGGTTCCCGCCATGGATATCAAGGCCATCGCCCGCCGCTGGGCGAAAACCGTCACCACCGGCGGTTCCGGCATGCGCGGCGGCTTCGGCGGCGCCTGCCGTCATTCCAACGGCACTGAGTATGCCCGCCTGATGACCCTGCTCTTTGCCATGCAGGGCATGGGCAAGCCCGGCCGCGCCTTCTGGTCCCCCGCCTGCGGTGGCCCCATGAACTATAACTTCTGGTTCGGCGGCTATTCCGATCCCCTTAGCTCCATCGCTGGCGCTCCCATCTGTGACGATGTGCCGGTGAACCCGGTTGAGCAGGTCCTCTATCGTCCCAATTTGCCTGACGCGATTCTCGACGGCCACTATGAGTGGTACGGCGAGGGCTTCTGCGGCGGCGGTGTGGACCTGGAGTTTACCCGCCATGTCTATCCCGCGCCCGGCTATAACAAGGTTCACTGCTTCTGGCGTTACGGCGGTTCCTTCTTGGGCACCATGCTGGACACCAATAAGTGGGTGAAGATGTATAAGAGCCCGGAGCTGGAATTTGTCATCAACCAGGACATCTATATGACTCCCGAGACCCGTCACGCGGATGTGATCCTGCCTGCCTGCTCCAACCTGGAGCGCATAGACATCGGTGAAGTGGGCAACTCCGGCAACGGCGGTTATTGCTCCCACTCCCAGACCGGCAACTCCTGGCAGATCATTGTCTACCAGGATAAGGCCATTGAGCCAATGTGGGATTCCCGCTCTGACTTCTGGATCTTCTCCCAGGTGGCGGCGCGTCTGGGCTGGGGCGAGCGCTTCACCGAAGGCCGGGATGAGGAGCAGTGGGCAAAGCGCTTCTGGCAGTTCTCCGACCTGCCCAAGCACATTTCCTGGGAGGACTTCAAGAAGAAGGGTTATTACATCCCGCCTGTCTCCTATAAGGAGGAGAATAAGGATCCTAAGACCGGCCTGTATGAGAATTGGGACCGGTATCCCGGCTTCCAGTGGTTTGCTGAGAACCGCCCCTGCGACACCATGAACCACAAGCCGTTCCAGGAGGAGTGCATGCTGGGCACCTTCTCGGGCAAGTTCGAGTTTGTCTCTGAGTCCATCACCTACTGGGCGCCGGATGACGAAGCCCGCCGTCCCATCCCCCAGTATCAGGATTCCTGGGAGGGCTTCAAGTCCCTGTCCGCAGATAAGTATCCCTTCGGCCTGATCTCCCCCCATCCCCGCTTCGATTATCACACCCATTATAATCAGCACGCCAAGTGGCTGTGGGAGATCCCCAAGAACCGTGTCATTATCAATGGCAACCCCTACCTGGTCTGTCATATTAACCACAAGATCGCGGAGATGAAGGGCATCAAGGACGGTGACGTTGTCCGCCTATTCAATGACCGGGGCAGCTGCCTGATGGTTGCCCGTGTAACCTATCGTGTGAACCCTGAAACCATCCATGCGTATACCTCCTCCGGCATTTATAATCCCATTCAGTACGGTGAGTATAAGAGCTGGGATAAGGGCGGCAGTATCAACCTGCTGACCCCCGGGCGCCTGATTGGTGAGTATGTTCCCGCTATGGCTCCGTACAGCTGCAATATTGATATAGAAAAGTGCGAGCCTGATCCCAACTATGGCCAAGGCTTCGAGCACATTCTGGATGCTGTTGACAAGCAGCAGCTGGAAATCGGACGCCCGATTCGCACCTCTGCCCAGGCTGACCTGCTCTGGGGCGAGAACGGACTCTAAGGAGGGAATGTAACTATGATGAAAAAACCCATGAAGAAGCCCGGCATCGCCATCAATTCCGCGCGGTGCATGGCTTGCTATGCATGTTTTATGGCCTGCAAGGATGAGCATTGCGGCTGGGATTCCGCGCTGACAAAGTCTCAGCCCGAACTGGACCAGTATTGGATGAATATTATTGAGTGGGAGCGGGGAGACAATGAGCGCCGCATCAAGACGGCCACCGTCCCCACGCCCTGCTCCCATTGCGATCACCCCGCCTGCATGGCGGTCGCCAAGGACGGCGCGGTTTATAAGCGCCCGGATGGCATTGTCATCATCGACCCGGAGAAGTCCAAGGGTCAGAAGCAGATTGTGGATGCATGTCCCGTTGGTGCCGTGTTCTGGAATGAGGAGGAGCAGATCCCCCAGAAGTGTACCATGTGCGCGGAGCTTTTAGACGATCCTGACTATCCCGGCTTTGAGCCCCGCTGCGTGGAGGCATGTCCCAACCAGGCCCTGGTCTTTGGCGACCTGGCGGATCCCGACAGTGAGATTTCCAAGCTGATCGCCGCCAATAAGGTCACTCAGCTGGAGTGTCTGGGCGACGAAGGCTCCAGCGTGGTCCATCTGAACATCCCCTCCACGTTCCTGGCCGGCACCGTTGCCTATCCCAAGGAGCTGGAAGAGGTCTGCATTGGGGCCAAGGTCAAGATTACCTGTGAAGAGTGCGGCACCATGTATGAGACGGAAACCAATTGGGCAGGGGATTATGAGTTTGAGGACCTGCCCAAGGGCAAGTCCTGGACGGTGGAAATCACGTATCCTGGTTTCAAGCCCGTGGTCTATACTGGTGAGCGCACCGACCATGACCATTATGTGGGCATCACCTACCTGGAACAGGCCTAAGTACGCATGAACACAGCCCCGCTTGCGCGGGGCTGTGAGATTATGACTGACATCTCTTTACAGGGTAGTTGCCCCTGCAAAGGAAATTGATGAAAACGGAATCTCAATGGGAAAGGATGGATTTCATCACATGGAAACCAGAAATGTTGTAATTGTTGAGGGCTGCCGCACCGCTGTGGGCAAATTCGGCGGCGCTTTGCGGCCCCTGTCCGCCTACGATCTGGCCTGCGCGGTCATGCAGGGGATTCTGGATCGCAGCAAGGTGGACCCCGCTGTGATCGATGAGGTCATTATGGGCCAGTGCCGGCAGACCTCTGACGAACCCAATATCGCCCGGATAGCCGCTCTGAAGGTGGGCATTCCCGCTTCTGCCTCCGCACATACCGTTATGCGCCAGTGCGCTTCCGCCATGACCGCTGTTCACAACGGCGCCATGCAGATCATGACCGGCTTGTCCGACTGCGTCCTGGCAGGCGGCACCGAGTCCATGTCCAACGCCGTGTTCTATGTCCGCAATGCCCGCTGGGGGGTTGGCACCGGCAATACGGAGTTCGTAGACGCCGTCACCGAGGGTCAGTTCCGCTCCCAGCCCCAGGAGATATACGGCCGCTATAATATGGGGGCCACTGCGGAGAACATCGCGGAAAGCCTGGGCATCACCCGGGAGGAGCAGGACGCCTTCTCTCTGGAATCCCAGCGCAAGGCTATTGCCGCCATTGACGCGGGCCGCTTTAAGGAGGAGATTGTCCCGGTGATTGTCCCCCAGGGCAAGAAGAAGCCTCCCCTGGTGTTTGACACCGACGAGTTCCCCAAGCGCGATACCAGCGCTGAGAAGATGGCAAAGCTGAAGCCCTGCTTCAACATCACCCATGACGAACAGGGCCGCATCTGGAACAGCAGTGAGCTGACCGGGACCGTCACCGCCGCCTCCTCCTCCGGCCGCAACGACGGAGCGTCCGCTGTCCTGATGATGGCGGAGGAGTTGGCCGCGGAGCTGGGCCTGAAGCCCATCTGCAAGATCATCGGCATGGGCACCGCTGGCTGCGATCCCCGGACCATGGGACTTGGCCCTGTTTACGCGGTGCCCAAGGCGCTGAAAAACGCCGGCCTGACCATGGACGATATTCAGCTCATCGAGCTGAACGAGGCCTTTGCCGCCCAGTCCCTGGGCTGCATCAAGCAGCTGGGCTGGGAGGACCAGATGGATATCATCAACGTCAACGGCGGCGCTGTGGCCCTGGGTCATCCCGTTGGCTCCTCCGGTTGCCGGATTCTGGTTACCCTGATGTATGAAATGCGCCGCCGGGGGCTGAAATATGGCCTGGCCACCCTGTGCATCGCAGGCGGCATGGGCCAGGCAACTGTCATTGAAATGTGTGAATAAGGGGAGCAATCGTCAGTCTGCTGACGGGTGATCGCCAATTACAAAGTGAACGAAGGAGAATAGCCATGTCTAAGACCAATAAAGTTATCATCTCATGCTGCCTCTGCGGCGCAGGCACCACCAAGGTCCAGGCTCCCTCTGTGCCCCTGACCCCGGAGGAGATCGCCCGGGACATCGTGGCGGTCACCAAGGCGGGGGCTGCGGTGGTCCACATCCATGTCCGTGAGGACAAGGTGGTTGACGGCGAGTTGAAGGTCAACTACAAGTCCATGTCCCTGGAGAAGTTCACCGAGACGGTGGAGCTGGCCCGGAAGTATTGCGCCGAGGCTGGCCTGGATCCTGTGATCAATCTCACCACCTCCGGCGGTGAGTATGAGGATTACAAGCGCCTACAGCATCTGGACGCGCTGAAGCCGGAAATGTGCTCCTTTGATCCGGGCACCATCAATTGGGCGAACAGCTATATCTTTGAGAACTCCCCCCGATTCCTGAACAAGCTGGCGGCAGAGGTGGTCCGCACCGGGGTGAAGCCGGAATTTGAGGTGTTTGACACCGGCCATATCGATTCCGTCAACTACTATGTGAAGAAGTATAACATTCCCCAGCCTCCCCACATCCAGTTTATCATGGGTGTGGGCGGCGCGATGCCCGGCACTCCCGGCAACCTGGCATTCCTGGTGGACAAGCTGCCCGCCGGCGCTACCTGGTCTGTTTCCGGCATTGGCAAGGCTCACATGCCCATGATGCTGACTGGCTTGGCCCTGGGCTGCGATGGCCTGCGGGTGGGCCTGGAGGACAACATCCTCTTCGGCAAGACCCCCGATGGCAAGAAGATTATCGCAACCAATGTCCGGCTGGTGGAACGGGCTGTCCGGCTGACCAAGCTGGCTGGCCGGGAGGTTGCCACCCCGGATGAGGCCCGTGAAATTCTGGGGATTACCCGCCACTGCCTGAAGAAGGAATATTGATCCGTTCCTTCCCGCTTTCAGGACATCGGGTAAACTGAAAGAAAATAGAAGAAAATATCTCCGAGCTGCGGCGGCTAAGGGCGAAGCCTATGCTGCTGCGGCCTGGCGAATGCCACGGGCCAGCGGGGAAACCTTCTGACCTTCCTGCTTTGAAAAGGAGAGCAGCCATAACCGTAGGGGTTGTTCTGCCTTATTGAGGCAGCGCAGCCCCTGATTTTTTTGGGGGGGGAATTCTCACAGGACGACAGGAGGAACCATCATGCAGACTGGTTTGGAATATAAGGAGGCGAGAAAGCTCCTGATGGAGCAGGTTGCGCCCATTACAAGGCTGGAGCGGGTGCCGCTGCTCCAAGCGGCGGGCCGCATTCTGGCGGAGGACGTGTTTGCCGGTGGGGATGTGCCGCCCTTCGACCGCTCCCCCTATGATGGCTATGCCTTCCGGGCGGCGGACACCCTGGGCGCCAGCCGGGAGAATCCTGTGACGCTGCGTATTTTGGAAGAGGTACCGGCAGGGTCCATGTGGACGCAGGCGGTCTCCTCTGGCACAGCCACAAAGATTCTCACCGGGGCGCCGGTTCCTCCGGGTGCGGATGCCATTGCAAAGTATGAGGAGACCGCCTTCACCCAGGAGACGGTGACGATTTTCAGGCCGTCCAAGCCCGGAGAGAACATTGTCCCCCGGGGGGAGGACGTGGGGAAGGGCCAGCTGATGGCGGAAAGGGGCACGGTCATTGACAGCGCCCTGCTGGGCACCTTGGCGGCCCAGGGGATTGTGGAACCTCTCTGCTATGGAGTCCCCACGGTGGGAATCCTGACCACCGGCAGCGAGCTGGTGGAGGCCGGGGAGGCCCTGACCGGAGGGAAGATTGTCAACACCAACCAATATACCTTCTTTGCCGCCTTGCGGCATATGGGCTGCAAGCCCGTAGTATGCGGCGCCCCCGGCGACGACCCTGGCGCCATTGCGGCGGCAATGGATGAGGCCCTGAACACCTGTGATCTGGTGCTGACCACTGGAGGGGTCTCCGTGGGGGATTACGATTTCACCCCGGAGGCAATGACGCGGGCCGGGGCGGAGCTGCTGATCCGTGCCTTGAAGCTGAAGCCCGGGGGAGCTAGCGCCTATGGGATTCGGGCAGGCAAGCTGATCTGTGGTCTCTCTGGCAACCCGGCCTCCGCGCTGACGAATTTTTATGCGGTGGTCCTGCCGGTGGTCCGCAAGCTGCAAGGGCTGAAGGAGCCCATGCTGACGGCGCTGACAGTGACCCTGAAGGAGGGCTTTCCAAAAAAAAGCCCCAGAACCCGGCTGATCCGGGGGACGCTGGATTTGACCGATGGCACCGCCCGGATGCTGGTGGAGCAGGGACAAGGCAATGGCGTGCTGCACAGCCTGATTGGCTGCAACCTGCTGGCGGAAATCCCCGGCGGCAGCCCCAGTCTGCCCGCTGGCACCCGGCTGCATGCATATCTGATCCCCTGAATAAGGAGAAGATTCCATGAAAAAGGTGAGAACTGAAGACGCGGTGGGATTGACCCTTTGCCATGATATTACAGAGGTCCGGGAGGGATTTAAGGGCCGAGCCTTTCAGCGCGGCCATGTGATCAGCAGGGAGGACGTGCCTCACCTGCTGGACCTGGGCAAGAAGTATATCTATATCTGGGAGGAAACAGCTGGGGAAATCCATGAGGAGGATGCGGCTGTGCGTCTGGCTGCGCTCTGTTCCATGGAAAACGCCGGATATACCGGCCCCAATGAGGGCAGAATGACCTTGGCGGCCAGGGAGGACGGCATGTTTCGGGTGAATAAGCCCCTGTTGGACGCCATCAACCAGATTGGAGACATCACCATTACCACCCTGCCTGACCACTATCCTGTCCAGGCGGGGACGAAGCTGGCGGGGGAGCGCATTGTCCCCCTTGTCTGCCTGGAAAGCCAAATACGAAAGGCGGAGGAGCTGAACGCGAAGGCGGAGCGTCCCCTGATGGAGCTGATCCCCTATCGCCAGAATCTGCCTGTGGGACTGATTGTCACTGGCAGCGAGGTCTTTTCCAGCCGGATCCCGGATAAGTTTGAGCCGGTGGTGCGGGCGAAGGTTTCCGCTTATCATGCGGACATCCTGGGCACGATTTTCTGCGACGACAACCTGGATATGCTGTCCGGCGCCATTGAGAAGTGGAAGAGACGGGGGGCCAAGCTCATCATCATGACCGGGGGCATGAGTGTGGACCCCGATGATCTGACTGCCACGGCCATTCAGCGCACCGGCGCGGAAATCATTACTCAGGGCGTGCCCGCTCAGCCGGGGAATATGTTCATGGTGGCTTATCTGGGGAATATTACCTTCCTGGGGGTGCCCGGCGCCGCCATTCACTCTAAGATCACGATGCTGGATGTGGTGTTGCCCCAGGTGTTTACCGGGGTGAGATTTACCAGGGCAGAGCTGCGTTGCCTGGGGGCAGGCGGCCTGTGCCAGGGCTGCCGGGACTGCCACTGGCCCAACTGTACCTTTGGACGGTATTAATAAAGGAAACAACATGAAAGATCATTATCAGAGAGAGATCAGCTACTTGCGGGTTTCGGTTACAGACCTATGCAATCTCCGCTGCCGTTACTGTATGCCGGATGGCGTCTGCCAGAAATCCCATGCGGATATTCTCTCTTTCGAGGAAATTACAGAGATTGTCACCGCGGCGGCTCAGCTGGGCATCCGCAAGGTGCGCATCACCGGCGGCGAGCCCCTGGTGCGCCGGGGGGTGGTGGAGCTGTGCCGCATGGTGGCGGCGGTGCCTGGAATCCAGGAGGTGGCGCTGACCACCAATGGGATTCTGCTGGAGAAGTATGCGGAAGGGCTGAAAGAGGCCGGCGTGAAACGGGTCAATATCAGCCTGGATACCATGGACCCGGACAAATATCATGATATCACCGGCAGAGGAAATCTGGAGGATGCCCTCCGGGGGATCCGGGCGGCCTTCCGGGCGGGCTTGACCCCGGTGAAGGTGAACACCGTGCTCATTGGCGGCTTCAATGACGATGAAATCAGAGCCTTTGTGGAGCTGACCCGGGAGCATCCCATTGAGCTTCGCTTCATCGAGCTGATGCCCATGGGGGGACTGTTTGGGAAGGACGCCTACCTGCCTGGAGATGAGGTGTTGAAGCAGGTGCCGGAGCTGGTGCCGGTGGAGGCTGAGACGGGCAGCGTTGCCCGGCTGTACCGGCTGTCGGATGGACAGGGGAAGGTGGGCTTGATTTCCTCCCTGAGCAATCACTTCTGCGCCACCTGCAACCGCCTGCGCCTGACCAGTGAGGGGAATTTGAAGCCCTGCCTCCATTCCAACCAGGAGATTCGGGTGCGGGGCAAGCACGGCGAAGCGCTGCTGGAGACGCTGCGGACGGCGATTCTGGAGAAGCCGAAGATGCACGGGGCTTTGGATGCCAAGCATCTCAGCGAAGCGGGCCGGACAATGAATACGATCGGAGGATGACCCATGGCAATTTCGAAAGATTTCACCCACTTTGACCAGCATGGCAATGCTCGTATGGTGCATGTGGGGGAAAAGGCGGAGACAAAGCGGGAGGCGGTTGCAGCCGGCCGGGTCTTGGTGAATCAGAAGACCTTTGATCTGATTTGCTCCGGCGGCGTGAGAAAGGGAGATGTGCTGACCGTGGCCCAGGTGGCGGGGATTATGGGCGCCAAGCGCACCCCGGAGCTGATCCCCATGTGCCATCCCATTGCGCTGACGGGGGTGGATTTGGAGCTGACCTTGAACGAAGCGGAGTTGGCTGTGGAGATCACCGCCACCACCCGGTGCAATGGCGTTACCGGCGTGGAGATGGAGGCGCTGACAGCGGTTTCGGCGGCGGCGCTGACCGTCTATGATATGTGCAAAGCAGTGCAGCGGGATATGGTCATCGACCGGATTCGGCTGCTGAAGAAGTCCGGCGGGCAGTCCGGTGATTTCATAAGACAGGAGGAGAAATGACCATGGAATTGACAGCAGCAGTGATTACCATCAGCGATAAGGGCAGCCAGGGGCTGCGGGAGGATACCTCTGGCCCCGCTCTGGTGGGAATGCTCCGTGACAATGGATACAGTGTGGTGTATACTGCCATCATTCCTGATGATTTTGACCAGATTCAGCAGGAGCTGATCAAGTGCGCCGACGAATTGGGGGTTTGCCTGGCCCTGACCACCGGAGGCACCGGTTTCTCCCGGCGGGACGTGACCCCCGAGGCCACCGAGGGAGTCCTGGAAAAACGCGCGCCCGGCATCCCGGAGGCCATGCGGGCCGAAAGCCTGCGCATCACCCCCATGGGCTGCCTGTCCCGGGAGACGGCGGGCATCCGGGGCCAGACGTTGATTATCAATCTGCCTGGCAGCAAGAAGGCCTCTACCGAGAACTTCGGTGCGGTGATCCGGGCTGTCAAGCATGGCATTGAAACCCTGCGGGGGGTCTCCCAGGACTGCGCCAGAATCCACGAGAAGGAGGCGCATCACCATGGGTAAAGTGTTGGCTGTCTGTATCAGCGAAATCAAGGGCATTCAAAAGCATCCTGTGGAGCAGGTGGAGCTGAGAGTGGACCACGGCATCGTGGGAGACGCCCACGCTGGAAACTGGCACCGCCAGGTGTCCCTGCTGGGCCAGGAGAGCGTGGATAAGCTCCAGGGGAAGCTGGATTTCAAGCTGAAGCCCGGCGACTTTGCAGAAAATGTCCTGACTCAGGGCATCTGCGTTTACAAAATTCCCGTGGGCAGCAAGATAAAGCTGGGCACGGCCCTGTGTCAGGTGACTCAGATCGGAAAGACCTGCCACAACGACTGCGCCATCCGCCAGAAGGCGGGAGACTGCGTCATGCCCCGGGAGGGCATCTTTGTCAAGGTGCTGGAACCCGGCGTTGTCAAGGCGGGGGACGAGGTTTCCCTGGTGGAAGAATCAGACTGATAGGTATAGAGAAAGGACGTGCTTCTGGGCACGTCCTTTTGCTTGCGATCCGGGTTTTCAGGACAAATCCGCCAGCTCCAGATACTTATATCCGTCCTGGGCAATATGATCCTTGCGCCCCTGGAGGTTGTCGCCCAGGAGGAGGTCAAATACGGCGGTTGTTTGCTCCACGTCGGAGGGCATGACCTTGATTAGGCGGCGGGTCTCCGGGTTCATGGTGGTCAGCCACATCATGTCAGGCTCATTCTCGCCAAGGCCCTTGGAGCGCTGGATGGTGTACTTCTTGCCCTCCAGCTGGGAGAGAATGTCCGCCTTTTCCTGCTCGTTATAGGCAAACCAGGTCTTTTCCTTGCAGTTAATCTCATATAGGGGGGACTCCGCAATATAGACATAGCCCTCCCGAATCAAGGTGGGGGTCAAGCGGTAAAGCATGGTCAACAGCAGGGTGCGGATTTGGTAGCCGTCCACATCGGCGTCGGTGCAGAGGATGATCTTGTTCCAGCGCAGGTTTTCCAGGTCGAAAACGGCCAAATCCTTGTTCCGCTTGTCGTTGACCTCCACACCACAGCCCATGACCCGGATCAGGTCGGTGATGATCTCGCTCTTAAAAATGCGGGCATAGTCCGCCTTTAAGCAGTTTAAAATCTTGCCCCGGATGGGCATGATCCCCTGGAATTCCGCGTCCCGGCTCAGCTTACAGGCGCCCAGTGCGGAGTCACCCTCCACAATATAGAGTTCCCGGCGGCTGACGTCCTTGGTGCGGCAGTCCACAAACTTCTGCACCCGGTTGGCGATGTCCAGGTTGCCGCTGAGCTTCTTCTTGATGTTCAGACGGGCCTTTTCTGAGGCCTCCCGGCTGCGCTTGTTGATCAGGACCTGCTCGCCGATTTTGGCGGCGTCGAAGGGATTTTCGATAAAGTAGACCTCCAGGCTCTCCTTCAGGAAGGCGGTCATGGCCTCCTGGATGAACTTGTTGTTGATGGCCTTCTTGGTCTGGTTTTCATAGGAGGTCTGGGTGGAGAAGTTGTTGGAAACCAGCACCAGCGCGTCCTGGATGTCCGCAAAGGTGATTTTTGCCTCAGATTTGCTATACTTGCCCTGTTGCCGCAGGTAGCTGTCAATGGCGGAGACAAAGGCGGACTTCATGGCCTTCTCCGGGGAACCGCCGTGTTCCAGCCAGGAGGAATTGTGGTAGTGCTCCACGACGCTGACCCGGTTGGAGAAGCAGAATGCCACGGACAGCTTGACCTTGTATTCCGGCTTGTCCGCACGGTCGCGGCCCCGGCGCTCGGACTGATAAAACACCGGCTGGGTCAGGGGATTTTTCCCCGCCAGCTCGGCCACATAGTCAATAATGCCCCGGTCGTAATGAAAATCCGTGACCTGAAACTGGCCATTTACCTGGTTGCGCAGGCGGAAGGTGACCCCGGAGTTGACCACGGCCTGACGTTTCATCACATCCATATAGTATTCCACCGGGATGTTGATGTCGGTAAATACGTCCAGATCGGGCTTCCAGCGGAAGCAGGAGCCGGTTTTTTTTCGATCGGCCTGCTCCTTGTGGAGGCCGCCGATGTTTTCACCCTTTTCGAAGTGCAGGGTGTACTTCTGGCCGTCCCGGTAAATGGTGGCGTCAAAATATTCGCTGGCGTATTGGGTGGCGCAGGAGCCAAGGCCGTTCAGGCCCAGGGAGTATTCATAGTTGTCCCCCTCGCCGTTCTGGTATTTGCCGCCGGCGTATAGCTCACAGAACACCAGCTCCCAGTTGTAGCGACCCTCTTTTTCGTTCCAGTCCACGGGACACCCCCGGCCAAAGTCCTCCACCTCAATGGAGTGATCCTCATAGCGGGTGACAATAATCAGATTGCCGTAGCCCTCCTTGGCCTCGTCAATGGCGTTGGATAGGATCTCAAAGAACGCATGCTGGCAGCCGTCCAGGCCGTCCGAGCCGAAGATGACGCCCGGGCGCTTCCGGACCCGGTCGGCGCCCTTCAGGCTGGTGATGGATTCGTTTCCGTATTCTTGCTTGTTGGTTTTTTTTGGCATAAATTGTTGTTCCTCAATGTTTTTTGAAATGGACAAATTACAGTTTAAATTATATCATAGCGGAAGTTTGAAGGGATGTCAAATGGTTCCGAAATCCTTTGGATTTTTCCGGCAAACTTGAACTAACGAGAAATGTATTTGTATAATTATAGCAAAAGAGAAACGGAGGGAAGCCCCTGTGAAAAAACAGATTGCCGCAGCAGCTACAGCCCTGATGGTGGCTGGATTTGCTGTTGTACCCGTCGCTGCGGCGGGCGAAACCTATACCTTTGAGGAGGACGGCTTTAGCTGTACAGTGCCGGATGAACTGTCCGTTTTTACCCGGGACATGGAACAGGATGATCCGCTATGTGATGATTACGATCTTGATTATGAGTACATGGAGGAGTGCATGGATGAAAATTCCGCTTGTCTTCTGATGCTTGACGAGGCCGCCAGCTACCAAATCCTGCTGTCCTCCTTTGAGGGGACATTCTACTCCGGTGATTATCCTTATCTTAATTTTGCCGGGTTGAGTGAAAACGAATTGGAAGCGGTTTTTGACTTTACAGTGGAGTCGATCGCTGAGGCAGACTCTGTGGTCATGCAGGATTCCTAATATAGAGACGATCAACCAAATCCCCCTATTTCTGTCTTTACTATACGTTTGAGCAGAATGGCCAGATTGTTTATGATATGGACTGCATGACGTAGGTGGATCAAAGGGAATATTAGTTTGGCCTGCTGATGGGTTTGATCCCCCTGATCGTGGGCCTGGTGAAGAAGCGGAAGGCTCTGGCTTGGATCGGTTTTGCCGCCTGCGCTGTCTCCGGCGCCATTTTAGGCCTGTTGCTGTCGTTGCCTGTGGCAATTGTATTTCTGATTGTGATCCTGGTGCGCAGCAGGAAGCTTCGGAAACGCTCTGACGGTGGCTCCAGCCAAGCTCCCACGGGCTGCCACTGGCAGGGAGCCTTGGAATCTGCCTCCCCAGGACGCAGACGCCCCCAGAGTTCAGAATAATCCCTGGGATAAGTAAAGAATCTGTTTCCCCCGGACTGCAAATCCAGTCCGGGGATTTTGTCGGTTCAGGGAATTCCAGGCGAAATTTCCAATGGAAGGGACTCCTTGCCTTGAAAATCCTTTGCCTGTGTACTATAATGAAAGAACTGTATCACCATTGGATGCAGGAGAAGTTCCAGTGCCCTTCCATTCGGGGCGCAAGAAACAGGAGGAGAACTATGGAAAAGAAGCCCTATTATATTTCAACCGCCATCACCTATACCTCTGGCAAGCCCCATATCGGCAATACCTATGAGATTGTGCTGGCAGATGCCATTGCCCGCTATAAGCGAATGACAGGCTATGACGTATATTTTCAAACCGGCACCGATGAGCACGGCCAGAAGATTCAGGAAAAGGCCGAGGCTGCCGGCGTCACCCCCCAGGAGTATGTGGATAAAATCTCCGGCGAGATCCGTCGGATTTGGGACCTGATGAACACCACCTATGATAAGTTTGTCCGCACCACCGACCCGATGCATGTGAAGAAGGTCCGGCAGATCTTCAAGAAGATGTATGACAAAGGGGATATTTACAAGGGCAAGTATGTGGGCAAATACTGCACCCCCTGCGAGTCCTTCTGGACGGAGAGCCAGCTGGTGGACGGCAAGTGCCCCGACTGTGGCCGTGAGGTCAAGGACGCGGAGGAGGAGGCTTACTTCTTCCGTATGAGCAAATATGCGGACCGCCTGATGAAGCACATCCAGGACCACCCGGAGTTCATTCAGCCCGAGTCCCGGAAAAACGAAATGGTCAATAACTTCCTGAAGCCCGGCCTGCAGGACCTGTGTGTGTCCCGCACCAGCTTTACCTGGGGTATTCCGGTGGAGTTTGATCCGGGGCATGTGGTCTATGTCTGGCTGGACGCCCTGAGCAACTATATCACCTTCTGCGGCTATGATCCCGACGGCAACCATGATGAGCACTATAAGAAGTTCTGGCCCGCCGACCTGCATCTGATTGGGAAGGATATTATCCGTTTCCACACCATTTACTGGCCCATTTTCCTGATGGCGTTGGACGAGCCCCTGCCCAAGCAGGTGTTTGGACACCCCTGGCTATTGGTGGGGAACGGCAAAATGTCCAAGTCTGTGGGCAACGTGATCTATGCCGACGATCTGGTGGAGCTATTTGGCGTGGACGCGGTCCGCTATTTCGTCCTGCATGAGATCCCCTTTGCCAACGACGGCGTCATGACCTATGAGCTGATCATTGAGCGCATCAATGCGGAGCTGGCAAACATCCTGGGGAACCTGGTAAACCGCACCATCGCCATGGATCAGAAGTATTTCGGCGGCATTGTGCAGGCGCCCACCCAGCTGGAGGAAGTGGATGAGGAGCTGAAGGAAATTGCCCTGGCTCTGCCCGGAAAGGTGGAGAAGAAGATGGCGGGTCTGAAGGTGGCGGACGCCATTGATGAGATTTTTGTCCTGCTCCGCCGGGCCAACAAGTATATCGACGAGACTGCTCCCTGGGCGTTGGCAAAGGACGAGAGCCAGAAGGCCCGCCTTGGCACCGTCCTTTACAACCTGCTGGAGGCCATTCGCTTCGCCGCCATTATGCTCAAGCCCTATCTTCCTGAGACCTCGGACAAGATGCTGGCTCAGCTGAACGTGGCCAATGGCGGCGTGGAGTCCCTGACCTCCTTCGACGGGATGATTCCCGGCGCTGAGCTGGGCACCGCGGAGATCCTTTTCGCCCGTCTGGATATGGAAAAGAAGATGGCAGAGATCAACGCCCTGGAAGAGGCAAAGAAGAAGGCTGCGATGCCCCCTCTGGAGCTGGAACCCCAGCTGGAAGAGAAGGTGGACTTTGATACCTTCTGCAAGAGCGATCTGCGGGCCGTGAAGGTCAAGGATTGCCAGCCTGTCAAGAAGAGTAAGAAGCTGCTGCGTTTTATCCTGGACGACGGCACCGGCACCGACCGCCAGATCCTATCCGGCATCGCCGCCTACTACAAGCCGGAAGAACTGGTGGGCAAGACCCTGATGGCCATTGTCAACCTGCCTCCCCGGAAGATGATGGGCCTGGAGTCCAACGGCATGTTGATCTCGGCGGTTCACAAGGAGAAGGGCGAGGAGAAGCTGAACCTGATTATGGTGGATGACAAGATTCCTGCCGGCGCAAAGCTGTGCTGATTTTCGCCCTTTTTAAGGAGAAATTTTGATGCTTTTTGATACCCACGCCCATTATGACGATAAAAAATTTGATGCGGATCGGGACGAGGTTTTACAGGACATGGCGTGCCACGGCATAGGTCTGATTGTCAATCCTGGCTGCGATGTGGAAAGCTCCCGGGAGGCCATTGGGTTGGCGGAGCGGTACAGCTTCGTCTATGCCGCCGTGGGCATCCACCCGGAAAATTGTACTGGGCTTGGGGACGGGGCGCTGGCGGAGATCGAGGCCCTGGCTGCCCACCCCAAGGTGAAGGCCCTGGGGGAGATCGGCTTGGACTATTACTGGGAGGAGTCCCAGGAGGGCCGAGTCCACCAGCGGGAGATGCTGCGGAAGCAGTTGGCTACGGCTCAGCGGCTGAACCTTCCCGTCATCATCCATGACCGGGACGCCCATCACGACAGCTTGCAGATCGTCCGGGAGTTTCCCCAGGTGCGGGGGGTGTTCCACTGCTACGGCGGCAGCCTGGAGGATGCCAAGCTGCTGCTACGGCTGGGCTGGATGCTCTCCTTCAACGGCGTCATCACCTTTAAAAACGCCCGAAAGGCCCCGGAGGTCATCCGTGAGATTCCCCTGGAGCGCCTGATGTTGGAGACGGATTCCCCCTATCTCGCCCCGGTGCCCTATCGCGGAAAACGCAATGACAGCCGGATGCTGCCTCTGGTTGCGGCAAAGATTGCGGAGATCAAAGGGATTCCGGTGGAAGAGGTGGAGCGGATCACCACCGAAAACGGAAAGCGGTTCTTTGGAATTGAGTAAATAGAACGGGAGAGCGCCTGCACAAGATTGCTGTGCAGGCGCTTTTTTGGCTAAATGGAGAAGTCAGTTCAGTTTCAGATCGCCCTCTTTGATCCAGCCGATCTTGCGGAAGAAGAGGCCGAACAGCCAGGTCAGGACCCCGGGCAGAATGAAGCAGATCAGGATCAAACCAATCCAGTCGAAGGCGGTGATGGCGGCCTTAGTTCCCTGGGCGACGTCGGACACCCAGCCGGTGTAGACGCCGATCTGGCCCACCAGGCCGCAGGTGCCCATGCCGGAGGAAACCGGTGGACCATTCATGTTTAGCTTGAACAGGCAAGTTGCCAGGGGGCCGGTGATGGCGGAGGTCAGGGTGGAGGGAATCCAGATGCGGGGGTTCTTGACAATGTTGCCCATCTGCAACATGGAGGTGCCCAGGCCCTGGCTAATGAGGCCGCCCCAGCGGTTCTCCCGGAAGCTCATGATGGCGAAGCCCACCATCTGGGCGCAGCAGCCGGCCACTGCGGCGCCGCCAGCCAGGCCGGTGAGGCCCAGGGCCGCACAGATCGCGGCAGAGGAGATGGGGAGGGTCAGGGCGACGCCCACCAGGACGGAGACCAGAATGCCCATGAAGAAGGGCTGCAGCTCCGTGGCCCACATGATCACCTTGCCGACATAGTTTGCGGCGGTCCCAATAGGGGGCGCGATGAGAGTGGAGAGGGCCACGCCCGCGAATATGGTGACAGCAGGGGTCACCAGAATGTCGATTTTTGTCTCCTTGGAGACAGCCTTGCCGAACTCTGCGGCCAGGATGGCAATGACCAAAACGGCCAGCGGGCCGCCTGCCCCGCCCAACCCGTTGGCGGCAGAGCCCACAGCCACCAGGGAGAACAGGACCAGGGGCGGGCAGTTCAGCGCATAGCCGATGGCGACCGCCATGGCGGGGCCGGACATGGCGGTGGCGTAACTGCCGATGGTCTCTAAATATTCAATGTTAAATTGTTGGCCGATGGTGTTGATAATGGTGCCGATGAGCAGGGAGCAGAACAGCCCCTGAGCCATTGCACCCAGGGCGTCCACACCATACCGGCGGGCGGAAATGACAATGTCCTTCCGCTTTAAAAATTCTTTGAATTTAGACATAAGTACCTCTTTTCTCTCACATTAACATGGGGATGTCAACTTAGTTGTCAACCTAACTGTCATGACACTATGTAGTATTATACCAATTCGCCCGAAATTGTCAATGAGTGAAAAAGGACAATCTATTTCTTCAAAATCTGGATTTCCCTGTTGACAAACGATAAAAGTCTGCTATAATCAACATATGAACAAATGCTCATATGATAAATATAATTAAATTAAGGAGGAGCTTATTATGAAAAAGAAATTTAAGATGATGAATCTGGACTGCGCGAATTGCGCCGCTAAAATGGAGGCCTCCATTAAGAAGATCCCGGGCGTGAAGGATGCCTCTGTCAGCTTTATGACCCAAAAGCTGACGCTGGAAGCTGATGATGCCCGGTTTGATGAGATCCTGCGGGATTGCATGCAGGTCTGCAAGAAGGTGGAGCCTGACTGCCGGATTTTGATTTGATTTTAGAGAAGGGAGAAATATGACAAAGGGACAGAAGCAAACGCTGGTTCGGATTCTCTGCGGCGGAGTGCTGTATGCCGTGTTCCTGGTGGTATTTCACCTGGTTCCGGCGCCCTGGTATGCGGAACTGATCTGCTCTTTGGTGCCCTATGCTGTGGTGGGCTGGGATGTGGTTTACAAAGCGGCCCGAGGCATTGGCCGCAGACAGATTTTTGATGAGCAGTTTTTGATGGTGGTGGCCACCATTGGCGCCTACGGCTGCCAGGAGTATAGCGAAGCTGTGGCGGTCATGCTGTTCTATCAGGTTGGAGAATGGTTTCAGAGGTACGCGGTAGGAAGGTCCAGGAAGTCCATCTCGGACTTGATGGATATTTGCCCGGAGTATGCTAATATGGAAGTGGAGGGAGAGCTCCGGCAGGTGGATCCGGAGGATGTGGAGGTTGGCTCCATCATCCTGGTGAAGCCCGGGGAACGCATTCCCCTGGACGGTGTTGTGGTGGAGGGCACCTCTCAGGTGGACACCTCCGCACTGACCGGCGAATCAATGCCCCGTGTGGTCCGTCCTGGTGATGAGCTGATTTCCGGCTGTGTCAACAGCAGTGAGGTGCTGCGGGTGCGCACCACCAAGGAGTTTGACGATTCCACCGTGGCCAAGATTCTGGAGCTGGTGGAGAATTCCGCGGAGAAGAAGGGCAGGGTAGAGAATTTCATCACCCGGTTCGCCCGTTACTATACCCCTGCGGTGGTCATTGTCGCCGTGATTCTGGCTATTGTTCCGCCCCTTGTGCTGGGGGGAGGCGCCCTGTGGGGGGTCTGGATTCAGAGGGCCTGTATCTTCCTGGTCATCTCCTGCCCCTGCGCCCTGGTGATTTCTGTGCCTCTGTCCTTCTTTGGCGGCATTGGTGCGGCGTCCAAAAACGGCATCCTGGTGAAGGGCAGCACCTATATGGAGCTGCTGTCCAAGCTGGATACGGTGGTCTTTGACAAGACGGGTACCCTGACCCGGGGCAGCTTCTCCGTGACTCAGGTTTTGCCTGCTCAGGGCATCTCTGAAGGGGAGCTTCTGGAGCTGGCTGCTTTGGCGGAGCATTATTCCAATCACCCCATTGCCCGCTCCATTGAGGCGGCTTGCCGGGAAAAGCCGGACTATTCCCGCCTGGCCAAGGCGGAGGAGCAAGCAGGACGGGGGGTCCGTGCCGTTGTGGACGGTCGGACGGTGCTGGCCGGGAACCTGGGCCTGATGGAGGAGGCCGGTCTGAAGATGGAACCCTGCTCCGCCATTGGCACCAGTGTCTATGTGGCGGCAGACGGGAGCTATCTGGGCTGTATCGTCATTGCGGATGAGATAAAAGAGGACGCCCTGGAGGCCATCTCCGGCCTGAAAGCGGCAGGCATTACCAAGACGGTCATGCTGACGGGAGACCGGAGAGAGGTGGGTGAGGCGGTTGCCAAGAGCCTGGGGATGGACCAAGTTTATGCGGAGCTGCTGCCTGGGGATAAGGTGGCCCGGGTGGAGTCCCTCCTGGTGGAGGAGCCCAGGGACAAAAAGCTGGCATTTGTGGGTGACGGCATCAACGACGCTCCGGTGCTGACCCGGGCCGATGTGGGCATCGCCATGGGTGCCATGGGTTCCGACGCGGCCATCGAAGCCGCTGACGTGGTACTGATGGACGATCAGCTCTCTAAAATTCCCTTGGCCGTTTCTATTGCCAAGAGAACGGTTCGCATTGCCTGGGAGAACATCATCTTCGCCCTGGGAATCAAGCTGCTGTTCCTCCTTCTGGGTGCAGTGGGAGTTGCCAACATGTGGGAGGCGGTGTTCGCGGACGTGGGGGTTGCTGTGATCGCCATCCTGAACGCCATGCGGGCCATGTACCGCTCCAGATAAATCCAAGGATAAAGCACAAAAAGACCTGTGCGGCTTCGGCCGCATAGGTCTTTTCCTCTCATAAAATCTATTCGCGCTTTTTCAACAGGCTGTCCAGCTTCTTTCTGGCGCTTACCTGAGCCTGGGCAGTGCCTTGAGTATCCAACCTCGCCCCTCGGGGTAGAGATCAGGAGCCAGCCCTCCCGGACGCCCTGGGGCAACTCAGCCAGGGGGATGTTCTCCAGATGGCCGTCAGGCAGTTCCGCCACAGCATAGCTGCCCTCTATGCGGTGAATGATGATGTAATTCATGGGTTGTCCTCCGAAAACCGCGCGATGACCCGGAGAAAGGCCCTGCCGTAGCGGCTGCACTTTGCACGGGTGACGCCGGAAATCTGAATCAGTTGGAATTCGTTTTCCGGCCGCTCCCTTGCCATCTCCTGAAGGGTCAGATCTGTGAAAATGTTGAAGGGGGCCACGCCGCTGCGGCGGGCCAGCCTTGCCCGTTCGTCATCCAGAGCGGAGAACCGCGCCTTCGTCCCAGAGGAGATTTGAACTGGGGGTGAATGGCCTGCGGCGGCCCTCGCCTGGTTGGCGGTCATCCGTCGACAGGAGGAGCAGTTGCCGCAGCGGCGGGTGGGCTTTTCTCCAAAATAGGTCAGCAGGTAATTGCGCAGGCAGCCGGACTGGGTGGAGTAACTGACCATCCGGTGGAGCCAGAGCAGCTCCTGGGATCGAAGAAATTCCCGGACCTTGGGGTCCACAGTGTCCTGGCCGTCGTCCTGCTCAATCATAAACTCGTTGATCTTTACGTCCCGTCTGGAGTAGAGAAGGATGCAGTCCGCCTGGGAGCCGTCCCGCCCGGCGCGGCCGGCCTCCTGATAGTAGCTTTCCAAATCTTTGGGCATGTTGTAGTGGATGACGAAGGAGACGTTGGACTTGTCTATGCCCATACCGAAGGCGTTGGTGGCCACAATAATGGGCTTGCGGTCGAAAATAAAATCCTCCTGGCTGGCGGTCCGATCTTCAGGTGTCAAGCCCGCGTGGTAGCGGGCGGCCTGGTAGCCGATGGAGCACAGCCGCTGGTGGACCGTCTCCACCTCTTTGCGGGTCAGGCAGTAGACAATGCCGCTCTGCTTCTGGTGCCGCTCCAAGCAGGCCACCAGGGCATCGAATTTGTCCTGGGGGCGCTGCACCTCAAAGTACAGGTTGGGCCGGTCAAAGCCGGTGACGGTAACCAAGGGGTGGGACAACTCCAGCAGGGCTTCTATATCCGTCCGGACCCGGGGGGTTGCGGTGGCGGTAAAAGCAGCCAGGGTGGGGCGCTCTGGCAGGGAGCGGATGAACTTAGGAATTTCCAGATAGCTGGGGCGGAAATCCTGGCCCCATTGGGAGACACAGTGGGCCTCATCCACGCAGACCATAGAAATGGGCAGGGTTTCCACCAGGCGGCGGACACCGGCGGTGTTCAGCCGCTCCGGCGCCAGGTAAATGATCTTGTACATTCCCTGGCAGGCGTTGTCCAGCGCCCTTTGCAGCTGCCTGGGGCTGAGTGCGCTGTTCAGATACGCGCCCCGAACACCCAGCTGCACCAGAGCCTGCACCTGATCGCACATCAGGGAAATCAGGGGGGAGACCACCAAGGTGATTCCAGGCAGCATGAGGGCAGGCAGCTGATAGCAGATGGACTTGCCGCTACCGGTGGGCATGATGCCCAGGGCGTCCCGGCCGGAGAGAAGCACATCGATCAGTTCCTCCTGACCGGGGCGAAAGGAATGATAACCGTATACCTGGCGCAAGACCTCCAGCTTGGAGCTGGAATGGATCGCCATTACGCCCAGGTGCCGTTCAAGAAGATGGGGATCTGGGTGCCATCCTGCTGGATGCCTATAATTTCCAGATCGTCAGAGCCCACCATGAAGTCCACATGAATCAGGGAGTCGTTGATGCCATGCTCCTGTGCCTCGGCCACGGTCATATCCTCGCCGCCGGGGAGCGCTTCCTTGAAGCCCCGGCCCAGGGCTACATGGCAGGCGGCGTTTTCGTCGAACAGGGTGCTGTAAAACAGCAGTCCGCTCTGGTTGATGGGAGATTCCTTGGGAACCAGGGCCACCTCCCCCAGCATACAGGCGGTATCGTCCATGTGGATCATCTTTTCCAGGATGTCCTGGCCCACCTGTGCTTTGCAGGAGACAGCCCGGCCGCTTTCAAAGGTGATGGAGAACTTGTCAATGATCTGGCTGTTCCAGGACAGGGGCTTGGTGGCCACCAGGGTGCCGTCGCAGACGCCGGCCATGGGGGAGGTGAAGACCTCCTCGGTGGGCATGTTGGGCACATAGAAGGCGCCGTTGACGCCGTTAATTTCACCGGCCGCGCCCCAACGTGCGCCGGGAATCAGTCCCACAGTGAAGTCTGTGCCGTTGGAGGCGTGATAGCGCAGGGAGGTAAAGTTCTGCTCATTCAGCCATCTGGCTTTGGCCTGGGTGAACTCGTCGTGAGCCACCCGGGCGGCGATGGGGTCATTGTCCTCGGTGACGTAGCAGGTGGCCATAATAGTGTCCCAAAGCGCCTCCACAGCCTTGTCCTCGGGCAGGTCAGGGAAGACCTTCTTGGCCCAGGCGGGGGAGGCAGCGGCGGCGATCACCCACTGAAACTTGCCGTCCATCTGGTTGCGGTAGGGCTTCATCATGGCTGTGCGGGCCTGAGAGGATTTGGTGACCTTCTCAGAGGAGACGCCTGCCAGGGCATCTGGGTCCTCGGAGTGGATCACCAGGCGGCAGGGCAGATCCTTTACCATCTGTTCTGCCTTGGCCTCCTCCCAGGGGTAAGTGGTGGTCAGGGTCTCCAGGGATGCGTAGGTATAGTCCAAAACTGACTTGCCTGAAAAGCTCCAGTCGATGGTGACATAGCTGGCGCCGGCCTTGTAGCACTCTTCGGTGAGCAGGGCGGCGAAGGGATACTGGTCAACGGCAATCGAGATGTTCACCCGCTGGCCGGGTTGGATATTCAGGCCGCTTTTGACAATCAGGTGTGCGTACTTTTCTAGCATTGCTTGGGTCATGGGAAAATTCCTCCTCTAATACTTAGTATGCGAAAACGGAAGGGGAAGCAAGCGAAGAACCAAAGGCTCTCCGCTTGGCTTGGCAGTTCGGTTATTCAGCAGAAATCATATAATAATAGACGGGCTGGCCGCCGGGCAGGACGGAAACCTCCGCCTCCGGGCAGGCTGCGGTGAAAATTTCCAAGGCCTTCTCCGCCTGCTCCTTGGTGACGTTCTCGCCATAGAACAGGGTGATAAACTCGGCGCTCTGCTGGGCGTCGTTGTGAGCCAGGGTGTCCAGCAGTTGGTAGATGTCCTTTTGGGAGCCGAACAGTTTACCGTCCTGGATGGCCAGGTAATCACCGGCCTGGATATCGAAGTCGTCCAGATCGGAATCCCGGGCCGCATAAGTGATCTGCGCGGTGCGCACCCGGCCAATGGCCGCCTCCATAGCGGCCTGATTGTCCGTCTCTGAGGCGTCAGGATCCACCGCCATCATGGCGGCGATGCCCTGGGGAACGGTGGCGGAGGGGATGACGATGACCTTTTTTTCCTTGGAGATTTTGATGCACTGCTGTGCGGCCATAATGATGTTCTTGTTATTGGGCAGAACAAACACCACCTCGGCAGGGGTGTGGTCGATGACTTTTAGGATGTCGGCGGTGGAGGGATTCATGGTCTGGCCGCCGGAGATCACACCGTCGGCGCCCAGATCCTGGAATACCGCTTCTAAACCGGAGCCGGCACAGACTGTGACAAAGCCGTATTTTTTTTCAGGTTCCGCAATCCAACGCTCCTCCTCGGATTCCTGGGAGGGCGTTTCCTGGGCGGATCCCTCCAGGTCAGCCTCTACCGCGTCAAGATCGTCGGTGCTGATTGCCTTCCGTCCGGCCGCCAGGTCCTCGTATTGGGTGCGCATATTTTCAATCTTAGCAAGCTCCAGGGTGCCGTATTTCTGGGCTTCGGTGAGCGCGGCGCCGGGAATGTCGGTGTGGACATGGACCTTGAAGAAGTCGTCGTCCTCGCCGATGACCAGGCTGTCACCGATGCGGTTCAGATAGTCCCGGAAGGCCTTCAGGGAACAACCCGAGGATTTGCGCACGATGAACACGGTGTCATAGGTAAAGGTGATCTCCTCATAGGACAGGGCTGAAAAATCAGCCTTTTCCTCAGGGGCGGCCTCCGCCTTGGGGGCCTTGGGCATTTTCTTGCCCTTCAATTCATCCAGCATGCCCTGCAGGATGACTAAATAGCCCTTACCCCCTGCATCCACGACACCAGCCTTTTTCAGGACCGGATTCTGGTTGATGGTGTTTTCCAGCGCCGCCTCGCCGGCCTTGATTGTCTCAGCCAGGACATACTCCACGGCGGGGTTTTTCTCCGACGCGTTGGTTGCCCGGGCGGCGGACAGGCGGGAGACAGTCAAAATGGTGCCCTCGGCGGGCTTCATAACGGCGGAATAGGCGGCGGTGACGCCTTCATTCAGGGCCTCCGCAAACTCGACGCCGTCGATCTCCTCCTTCTCCTTCAGGGCCTTGGCAAAGCCCCGGAAGAGCAGGGACAGAATCACGCCGGAATTGCCTCTTGCCCCCCGCAGCAGGGCGCTGGCGTTGAGGAAGGCAGCCTTGCCGATCCCGGTAGGCTGCTTTTTGGCCAGCTCCGCGGCGGCGGTGCCGATGGTCAGGCTCATGTTGGTGCCGGTGTCTCCGTCGGGCACAGGGAAAACGTTTAAATCATTGATGACTTGTTTTTGCAGATTCAGGGAGGCGGAGGCATGGATCACCATCTGGCAGAAAATGGAGCCGTCAATTGTTTTTTTCATTGTATTTCTTCTTCCTTCCAAAGCGGTCGATTAACCCAACAACATAGAATCCACGCAGACGTCCACGCTGTGAACCGTGGCGCCGGTGGCCTGGCTGACCTTGTATTTCACTTCGTTCATAATGGAGCGGCAAAGGGCGGTCAAATTCACGCCATTGTCCACGATGATGTGGAGCTCAATGGAGACAGTGTTATCCTCATTGTAGATGATCTTCACACCCTTGGACATGGATTCCCGCCGCAGCAGGTGGACCAGGCCATCGGTCTTTGAGCGCACCGCCATGCCTTTTACGCCAAAGCAGTTGATCGCGGCAGCACCGGCCACGTTGGTGAACACGTCGTTGCTGATGGAGATCTGACCGTTCCGGGTTTCGAATTTCATGCGATATCTTCCTTTCCACACAGCAGCCGCCCTCCGGGGAGGAGGGTGCCGCAGATATTCGGTTTCATGGTATGTATTGTATTCCATTTTGCAGGAAAATACAAGAATAAATCTGGATTTCGTGGGGTGTCCCAGGGAAAAGGGAAAAGATTTAGCAAGAATTTGCAAGCTGCGCCCTTGAGTTCTGAAAAAACCTGTGTTAGCATCAAGGGAAGGAAACCAATCTGGAGGGACTGGATATGAAATTCCTGCACTGCTCTGATCTGCACCTGGGACGCCGGCTGCACAGCTATTCCCTGCTGGAGGATCAGGCCCATATCTTGGATCAAATTTTACAGCTGGCTCAGGCAGAGCGTGTGGATGCCCTGCTAATTGCCGGGGACATTTATGACCGAAACGACCCCTCCGCTGAGGCGGTAAGGCTGCTGGATCAGTTCTTGACCCGGGCGGCGGACCAGGGGATCCCCTGCCTGTTGACCGCAGGGAATCACGATTCACCCCAGCGAGTGGCTTACGGCGGTCAGCTGATGAAATCCCGGGGTGTTTATGTGTCCCCGGTGCTATCTGGCCCGTTGGAGCCGGTGACTTTGGAGGATAAATTCGGACCGGTGGATGTCTATCTGTTGCCCTTCCTGAAGCCGGCCCATGCCCGGGCCATCTGGCCGGAGGAGCAGGTCCAGGACTATACCCAGGCGGTGAAGGCGGTTCTGAACCGTTCCGAGATTGACCACAGCCGCCGGACGGTGTTGGTGGCCCATCAATTTGTGGTCAGCGGCGGGAAGGTGCCGGGCCAGAGCGACTCCGAAACCCTGTCCGTGGGTGGGCTGGATCAGGTGGATGCGGCCGCCTTTGCCGGCTTTGACTATGTGGCCCTGGGCCATATTCACAGGCCCCAGAGCATTGGCCGGGAGACCGTGCGCTATTCCGGTTCCCCGCTGAAATATTCCATCTCCGAGCTGGATCAGCAGAAATCTGTGGTGCTGGTGACCCTGGAGCGGCGGGGGGTGGTGGATATGAAGCTGCTGCCCCTGGCGCCCCTGCGGGAGCTGCGGCGCATCCAGGGGCCATTGGAAAGGCTGATCTCCCCGGAGGTATCCTCCCAGGCCAATCGGGAGGACTATCTCCATGTGATCCTCACTGATTCCAGCCCCATGGATCCCATGCAGCGGCTGAACACAGTCTATCCCAACGTGCTGAAGCTGGACCTTGCGGGGACAGGGGAGACGGCGGGCCTGCCGGAGGCAGAGCCGCTGGAGCAGCGGGATCCGGTTCAGCTGTTTGCCGCATTTTTTGAGCAGCAGACGGGAAGGACTTTGGACGAGGAAGACAGCCGGCTGATTGCCCGGCTGCTCAGCGAGGAGGTGTGACCTGTGCGGCCCATGAAATTGACGATGAGCGCCTTTGGCCCATTTGCTGGGGAGACGGTGGTGGATTTTACCCGGTTTTCCCAGGGGAAATTGTACTTAATCACCGGCGACACCGGGGCCGGCAAAACCACAATCTTTGACGCCATTACCTTTGCCCTGTACGGCGCCTCCAGCGGCACCGACCGTCAGGGCAGCATGCTGCGCAGCGACTATGCCCAGCCGGGGACGGAGACCTTCGTCACCCTCATTTTTACCCACCGGGGGGTGACCTACTCCATCACCCGGAATCCGGATTACCAAAGGCCCAAGAAGCGGGGTGACGGCTTCGTAACCCAGAGGGGCAGAGCAATTTTGACCGAAGTGGATAGCGGGGCTGTGCTGGCCACCAAAACCGGGGAAGCCACAAATCAAATCACCCAGCTGCTGGGCATCGATGTGAACCAGTTTCGCCAGATCGTCATGATCGCCCAGGGGGACTTTCGCAGACTGCTCCAGGCGGACAGCCGGGAGCGGGCGGAAATCCTGCGGAAGCTGTTCAATACCGGGAATATCCAACGCCTTCAGAAGCGACTCCGGGAGCTGGCGGAGGAGGAGAAGCGGGGGTACGAGAGCGCCCGGCAGCAGATTCTTCAGGAGGCAGCCCGGGTTCAGGTCCCGGAGGGCAGCGCTGCCGCGACCCTTCAGGCGGAGATACAGCGGGATGACACGGGGGCCTATTTGGTGAGGCAGCTGATTCCCCTGGTGGAGGAGCAGGCGCGGATGGATGAAGCCGCTGTCTTGGCAACAGAGGGGGTAGAAGCGGAGTTGGCACAGCAGCTGGAGAAGCTGGACGGCGAGTTGGCCCTGGCCCGGGAGGCGGCGGAGCGTCAGAAAAGAATCCTGCAAAGTCAGAAGGAGATTGCCCTCCTGACCCAACGGCGTGGGGAGCTGACCCAAGAAGCGGAGGAAGCCGCCCGGCGCCAGCCGGAGCTGGAGGAGAGCCGCCGAAAGCTGGCCCAGGCGGAGGCGGAACTGCCCCGCTATGAAAGGCTGACCCAGGCAGAGGAGCAGCTGCGCCAGACACAGGCCGACCAGCAGAGGGCTGAGACCAAGCTGGCCCAGGCAAAGAAGGCCCTGGAGGAAAAGAAGGCCAGCCAGTCAGCTCTTGCGGAACGGCTGACGGCCTACGAGGGCGCCGAGGTGCAGGCCGCCCAATGGAGCCATGAGCTGGAACGGGCTGGGGACCGCAGCCGTCGGATGGGGAAACTGGGCGACGGTCTGGACAAGCTGAAAGAGGAGCGGAGGAAGCTGTCCCAGCTGCAGGAGGAGTTCCGGGCTGCCTTGCGGGCCAAGGACAAGCAGAGCCAGCTAACCCAGCATGGTGAGCATTTGTTTTTAGCCAGCCAAGCGGGCCTGCTGGCAGAGACGCTGGCGGAGGGGAAGCCCTGTCCCGTCTGCGGGTCTACTCACCATCCCACTCCCGCCGGGCGGGAGGAGGGCGCCCCCACCCAGGAGGCCTTGAACCGCATGAAGGCGGAGCTGCGCAAGGCGGAGCAGGCGGCGGCGGACCGGTCCGTGGCGGCGGGGCAGCAGAAATCCCGGGTGGAAACCCTGGCCAATAACCTGTTCCGGCAAGCGTTGGAGCTGATCCCGGAGGCCCGGCGGGACGATTGGCCGGTTTTGCTCTTCCCGGCCTGGGAGGCCAGCAACCGGGCGGAGCAGAAGGCAAGGCAGGAGAGCGCGGAGGCCCTGCGCCGGGTGCGGGAGAAGCAGACGCTGACCCATGAGCTTGCCGAGAGTGAGCAAGGGATCAGGGCGCTGGAAGAGGAGCAGGAGAATTGCCAGACGGCGCGGAATCAGGCGGAGACTCAGGTGAAAGTGGTGACCGAAACGTTGAAAACCCTGCGCCAAGGCCTTTCCTGTGCCGATGCCGTGACGGCGAGCCGGCAGGTGGAGGGGCTGAGATGCAGGGTTCAAGAGCTGGAACAGCTGATAGAGAGCAGGAAGATAGCCCTGCAGAACTGCACCCAGGAGCTGAAGCTGGCAGAGGGCACCCTGGCCGGCCTGGAAAGCCGGCAAAGCCCTGGCCAGGGGGCTGCGCTGGAAGAGCTGGAACAGTCCCGCAGGGAGGTGGAGGCCCGGCGGAATCGAACTTCCAATGAGAGGCTCCAACTGACCGCCCGGCGGGATCGCAACCGGGAATGTGTCCAAGCCCTGAACAAGCGGACCGGCGATTTTCAGGCCAGGCAGGCCCGGTGTAGCAGGCTGACCCTGCTGGCAGATACGGCCAATGGCACCCTGAAGGGGACAACCAAGCTGGCGTTCGAGCAGTATTTACAGGCCGCCTATTTCGATCGGATTTTGTGGGCGGCAAATCAGCGGTTTTTCAAGCTATCCTCCGGCCAGTTCAAGCTGGTGCGCAGTCGGGAGGCGGCCAACCAGCGCAGCCAGACCGGCTTGGATCTGAATGTGCTGGACTATTATACCGGCCGGGAGCGCAGTGTCAAAACCCTGTCCGGCGGCGAGAGCTTTTTGGCCTCCCTCTCCCTGGCCCTGGGCCTATCCGATGTGATCCGGCGGGAGAGCGGCGGCATCTGGCTGGAGGCCATGTTCGTGGATGAGGGGTTCGGTTCCCTGGACGAGGTCACCTTGGGCCAGGCCATTCAGGTGCTGATGCAGTTGGCGGGGGACAGCCGGATGGTGGGGATTATTTCCCATGTGGCCGAGCTGCGGGAGAACATTCCCAATCAAATCCAGGTCACAAGAACCCGCACCGGCAGCCGCCTGGTGCAGAAAATAGAAGAATGATGCAAGCGGCAAAATAAGGCAGAAAAAGGCCCCGGAAATCGCAAAATTTCTGGGGCTGAGCTTATAGCTTATTTTATAAAGATCAGTTCATACTCCCTGGAACCCATGCCGATCTTTTCAGCGTGTTCCAGCTGTTCCTTCCAGGTGGTGCCAGGGGTGGTGTTGACAAAGTTGTCGCCTTCATCCTGGAAAGATTCCCGCAAAAGGGCGTCCATCAGCTGAGAATTGGGCAGAGGCTTGGCTTTGATGCAGGCGTCGGCGCAGGCCTGATCCAGGGCCACGGGATCAAAGGAGGCAAACATGCCGATATCGGGCAGAATGGGTGCATCGTTCTCGGAGTGACAGTCGCAATTGGGGGAAATATCCTGCACCAGGTTGATGTGGAAGCAGGGGCGGCCATGGGTGACTGCCAGGGCATACTCAGCCATCTTGCGGTTCAGGTCGGCGTTTGCGCTGGCGTTCACGTTGTGGATGGCGTCGAAATTACAGCCGCCAATGCAGCGGCCGCAGCCCACGCACTTGGCCCAGTCAATGGAGGCCTTGCGGTTCTCGTCATAGGAGATGGCGCCCTGGGCGCACTCCCGCTGACAGAGCTTGCAGCCCCGGCACTTCTCTTGATTGACCTCCGGTTTGCCGGAGTTGTGCTGCTCCATCTTGCCGGCCCGGCTGCCGCAGCCCATGCCGATATTTTTAATGGCGCCGCCGAAACCGGTACACTCGTGCCCTTTAAAGTGGTTTAGGCTGATGAAGATGTCGGCGTCCATAATGGCGTGGCCGATTTTAGCCTCCCGGATGAATTCTCCATTGGGAACGGGTACCAGGACTTCATCCGTGCCTTTTAAGCCGTCTGCGATGATAACGTGGCAGCCGGTGGAGAAGGGGGAGAAGCCGTTGATGTAAGCGCAGTCCAGGTGCTCCAGGGCATTCTTCCGGGAGCCGGGATATAGGGTGTTGCAGTCGGTCAGGAAGGGCTTGCCCCCAGTTCCTTTACCACGTCAACTACGGCCTTGGCGTAGTTGGGGCGGAGATAGGCGACATTGCCCAGTTCACCGAAGTGGATTTTAATGGCTACGAACTTTCCGTCAAAGTCGATCTGGCCGATGCCCGCCCGGCGGATCAGCTTTTGCAGCTTCTGGGGCATAGGCGTGCCGTTGGTGGCCCGGAAGTCCGTATAATAAACCTTGGATTTTTCCATAGAGGAATACCTCCTTTTGTAAAGGGATCCCCGCTGGCATTCAGAGCGGGATTCCGTTGCGCGGGGCAAAATTACATAATGCCGTCATCCAGGTCCATATCAGCATAATCATTATACTCGCTGGACTTTCCGAAGCGGTGCCCCCGCACCATACGCTCGTGGCAGTATATCTTGCGGCTGGTTTCGTAGCATTTGACAATTGCATCCCAGTAATAGGCGACCGCGCAGATGCAGGCGGCCAGGGCAGCAGCTGCGGCAATCAGTTTCAGCATCAGGGATGTCAGTTTTTCGTTCATGGCATTAGCCCTCCAGTTTAAGAACGCAGGGTGGATAGGTACAATCACAGTTTATACAATCGTGCCAAAAAATTCAACCACAAAAAGAAGAAAATCATGGGAAATCTCACAAGTGGCGGGGATCAGAGCCATCCCAGGAGGGAAAAAGGACTATCGCATACAAATTTTCTTGACAGTTGAAGGCTAGGACATTAAAATAGAAAAGGATTGATTTGAAGAACAATAGGGGACGTTTTTCAATTTCAGTATCTGCGCTTTGTATCCGTAGATACCTTATCAATATCAATAAAATTTTGAGTATAGGAGGTGTATCATTCAAAAAATGCCGCATGTGTTAGGTTATATTTTCACTGGCGTGATTGTAGGCCTGATTATGCTGGTCATCGGTTTCGTGGTGGGTGACAACCGCCGTAGGAAGGCGGATGCCAACGAGATTGGCTCTGCCGAGGAACAGGCCACCCATATTCTCAACGATGCAATCAAGAGTGCCGAAGCGAAAAAGCGCGAGGCAATGGTTGAGGCAAAGGAAGAGATCCAGAGAGTCCGCAGCGAGAGCGAGCGCGAGATCAAGGAGCGCCGCAGCGAGCTGAGCAAGCAGGAACGCCGCTTGCAGCAGAAGGAGGAAAATCTGGACCGCAAGACGGATGCCATCGAGAGAAAGGACTCGCAGTTGGCAAGCAAGCTGGCGGCCGCCGAGGCAGAGCGTCAGGAGATCGCCCGGCTGAAGCACAGCCAGGTGGAGGTTCTGGAGCGCATTTCCGGCTATTCCAGCGAGGAGGCCAAGGCCTATTTGATTGCGCAGCTGGAGTCTGAGGTCACCCATGAGTCTGCCATGAAGATCAAGGAGATCGAGGCAAAGTTCAAGGAGGAGGCCGATACCCGCGCAAGAGAGCTGATTGCCCTGGCAATCCAGCGCTGTGCTGCAGATCATGTCGCTGAAGTTACCGTTTCTGTAGTTCCCCTGCCCAATGATGAGATGAAGGGCCGGATCATTGGCCGTGAGGGCCGAAATATCCGCACCCTGGAAACTCTGACTGGCGCAGAACTGATTATCGACGATACGCCGGAGGCCATTACGGTTTCCTGCTTTGACCCAGTTCGCCGGGAGATCACCCGGATTGCCCTGGAACGTCTGATTAACGATGGCCGCATCCATCCTGCCCGTATCGAGGAGATGGTGGAGAAGGCCAAGCGGGAGGTGGAGGCCATCATTAAGGCCGAAGGCGAACGCGCTGTTCTGGAAACCAATGTCAGGGGCCTGCATCCTGAGCTGATCAAGCTGCTGGGCCGCCAGCATTACCGCACCAGCTATGGCCAGAATGTCCTGAATCACTCCATGGAAGTGGCCCATATTGCTGGACTGCTGGCCGCCGAGATCGGAGCCAATGTGGCCGTAGCCAAGCGCGCGGGCCTGCTGCATGACCTGGGCAAGGCTGTTGACCACGAGGTGGAAGGCTCTCACGTCCAAATTGGCGTGGAGCTGGCCAAGAAGTACAAGGAGAGCGACGAGGTGGTTCACGCCATCGCCGCGCACCACAACGATATCGAGCCGCAGACCGTGGTTGCCTGTTTGGTTCAGGCCGCCGACGCCATTTCTGCTGCCCGTCCCGGCGCCCGCCGTGAGAATGTGGAGAACTATATCAAGCGCCTGGAGCGTCTGGAGGAAATTTCCTCCTCCTTCAAGGGCGTTGAGAAGGCCTATGCCATTCAGGCCGGCCGTGAGATCCGCGTTATGGTCAAGCCCGAGGAGATCAGCGAGGACCAGATGGTGCTTCTGGCCCGTGATATCGCAAAGCGCATTGAGGATGAACTGGAATACCCCGGCCAGATCAAAGTCAACGTGCTGCGGGAGACGAAGGCAGTCGAGTACGCAAAGTAATCCCCATAAAAATCAGATCCCGCCGCAGAGTTCTCTGCGGCGGGATTTTGCATGTTGTGGAGTGATTCTTGAAATCTACTGGGGAAGATAGTATCATAAATAGGGAATGATATTCAAATGGAAAATAAGGTGATAGTTGGGAAGAAAGGAGCAGTTTTATGCGGTATCCTGACTTTTTAAAGCCAAATGGGACCATTGGCTTTGTGGCCCCTTCCTTTGGCTGCGCTGGTCCCTTTGGTGATAGCTTCAACCTGGCGGAGCAAAAGCTGGCCGCCCTGGGCCATGGATTGACCGAAGGCCCCAACTGCCGCTCCGGCTGCGGCCTGGGTATCAGCGCCACCCCGGAAGCCTGCGGCCGGGAGCTGACGGAATGCTACTGTTCAGAGGACAGCGATGTTCTCATCTCCTGCGGCGGGGGCGAACTGATGTGCCGGGATTTGGACTATGTGGACTTTGACCGCGTCCGGGCGGCCAAACCCAAGTGGTTTATGGGCCTGTCCGATAATACGAACTTCTCCTTCCTGTTGACCACCCTCTGTGACGTGGCCTCGGTTTACGGCCCCTGCGCCTCCTCCTTTGGTATGGAGCCCTGGCATCCCGCCATCCAGGACGCCTATGACATTCTGACGGGAAAGACCGCCCGGGTCTCCGGCTATTCCGGCTATCAGAAGTCCATGTTCATAGAGGGCGCGGCGCCGGGAGACCCCTACCTGATCACAGAGCCGCTGAGCCTGAAGCTGATTCCGGAGGAAAAGCTGGAGTTTTCCGGCAGGCTGATTGGCGGGTGCCTGGATGTGTTGGCGAACCTGGTGGGCACCAGCTTTGACCAGGTGCCGCAGTTTGTGGAGAAGTACCGGGAGGACGGGATCGTCTGGTTCCTGGAGAGTTGCGACCTGGGTGTTTGGAGCATTTGCCGCGCCCTGTGGCAGCTGGAGCATGCCGGGTGGTTTAAGTATGTCAAGGGCTTCGTGATTGGACGGCCCCTGTGTAACGGCCAGGTGGATAATGGATTGGATCAGTACCGGGCGGTGATGGAGAACCTGGGGAAATATCAGGTGCCCATTGTTCTGGATGCGGATTTGGGGCATCTTCCCCCTTCCATGCCCCTGATCTGCGGCAGCTATGCGGCCGTGGAGGCGGATGGAAACGCCTTGACGGTGAAAATGACGTTGAAATAAGACAAGCTAAGCACCCTGCGTTCGCAGGGCGCCACAAATTCGAGAAAATGCTTGCATTTTCAGAGCTTGTCGACTTGGTCGACAAGCTCGTCAATACTTCAGCGCTTCCCCGTCCTCCATAATAGCCACCCAGTTGCAGCGGCCGCTCTTGATGGTGTACTTGGGGGCTTCGGCCACCTGACGGTCCGGCGTCCGGCAGAAGCTGCGGCCATGGGGACCCTCCTCCACCAGAAGCATGGGCGGCTCAGGGGCCGCCATGCGTTCTGGAAAAAGCTCCCGGGCGGCGGCTTGGAGGGCGGTCTCCTGGGCGCTGCCCGCCTTTTGGTAAATTGCAATCAGCTCATCCTGGGTGAAAAAATCCCCCACTGGCTCTTGAATCATGGCAGTGTCCTCCTGTAAGAGCATGTCTTTCCCCCATTGTACGACAAAAAGCGGGTTTTGTAAATGCGGCGCAAAGGGGTTCTGTTTCTTGAAAACAGGGTGGGGAGATGGTAAAATGACAGTGAGTCAGTGCCAGAGGTGAACGGGTATGGAATATTTAGATATCGTGGATGAGAACGGCAACCCCACCGGGGAAACCGCAGAGCGCACGGTGGCCCATGCCCGGGGGCTGCGCCACCTGACCTGCTATGTCTGGCTTTTGCGCCAGGGGGAGGGGCGGGTTCAGGTGCTGCTGCAAAAGCGCAGCCGAAACAAGGACGGCTATCCTGGCTGCTATGATATCTCCTCTGCTGGGCATATTCCCGCCGGCGTGGATTGGGAGCCCTCGGCCCTTCGGGAGCTAAAGGTGGAGCTGGGCCTGACGGCCCGGCCCCAGGATTTGATTTTATGCGGCGTTCGCCGCTTTCAGGTGGCGCAGGTATTCCATGGGAAATCCTTCCATGACAATCAGGTGAGCCGTGTCTATGATATGCTGCGGGACGTGGAGCCGGAGGAAATGACCCTCCAGGAGTCTGAGGTGGAGTCCGTTCGCTGGATGGACTATGAGACCTGCCTGGCTGAGGTCACCGCCGGGGATTCAAACTATTGCATCTTTCCGGAGGAGCTTGCCATGCTGCGAAGGGCGTTCCCCCAGGCTGGTGAGCGAGAAGACAGCAAGCTCCGGCCTTCCTGACTTAGCCCCAGTGTTCCAGGGCGGTTCGGATGCGCAGGGCGTGGAGGTTTTCATCCTCCGCCAGGTGGTTGAACAGCTCCTGAGGGCTGGGGTCGTCTGATTTTTCCGCGGCACAATGGTATTCCTCCGCCGCTTTGCGGGCCCGGAGAAACGCGGTGCGCATTCCGTCATGCCAGTTGCGGAAGGACAGGGGAGTGGCCTCCCGGATGGGGAAAAACCACTTCCCAGTGATAAGAACGTTGGCGGTGGACAACCGGCGGGCCTGGAAAAGCTCGTCCTCAGTGATGGCCCGCATCATTTGCCCGCTGAAACTGTTGTTGACCAGCCGGGCGCAGGTGTGATGATCCACCAGTTCGGCCCGAATTCGCTGGGGAATGAAGTCATCTTGGCGCTGAGAGGTGCTCTCCGAATGCGCCTCTGGCTTCTGCACTTCGATCTGGCTCCCGCCGTTGGCTGTGGAGACCCGGTTCCAAATCCGGGCGAAGCTGGCGGAATCTGTGCCCTGCCTCTGTTGATAATCCATATTGGTTCCTCCTTGCAGAATTTCTTAGCCCATTATATGCGGGAGGAAATAAAAATAGAACTGGTTTTTGCGTGCGGCCAATCTAATTTGAGAGGAGACAGGGCCGAACAAATAAATATTATAGGAGGAAATCCCGTGAAGAACCCTGCATTTTATGAGGCCCTGATGGCCCGAATCAACCAGCCCCAGCTGTTTTCTGCCAAGAACGGCATCCGGGTGACCCGTTGTTGGGAGGACTACGCGGAGGGCGAGTTGACTGTTCAGCCCAGCAGTATGAACCCCCGGGGGATTGTCCACGGGGGCTGCCTGTGTACCCTGATGGATACTGTGGCAGGCATCGCCGCCTGTACCGGCGGACGGTCCTGCGTGACCCTGAACTCCACCATGAATTATATCCGGGCGGCGGTCAACACCACCAAGGTGCTGTGCCAGACCAGCAAGGTCAAGTCTGGCAAGACCATCGCCGTCTACAATTCTGTCCTGACTGACCACCAGGGTCAGGTCATCGCCTCCGGCACATATACCTTCTTCCTGAAGGAAGAACTTCAGGAGTATCTGGACTATGCCCAGAGTGTGGAGTAAGGCTGCACTTATGTGAAATATGGCCTTATAAAATGTCCATGGCTGCGACAAAGCCCTCGTAAGTGGCCTCCTTGACGGTCCTGGCCCGCTTGGCGTCGCCGGTGACCACGAACCAGGGCGCCGCGCCCTCCAGGCTCTTGACGATCTCGTCATTGGAGCGGTTGCCGCAGCAGTAATAGACCAGATCCGCCTGGGCGAATTGCTCGGAACCGTCCTTGTCCAGGAATTTGACGCCCTCTGGGGTGATCTCCCGGGTGGTGACGGAGCAGTTAAGGAGCATGCCGGCCTTCTCCATCCGGGGCAGCAGGGCGGCCCGCTGGGAGGGGAAGGAGTCCTTGCACATCTCGTCCCGCATCTCTAGAATCTGCACCTTGGCGCCGCACTGGCTGGCGAAGAAGTAGCCGGACTCACAGCCGATTGCGCCCCCGCCAATGATGACCACCTTCTTGCCCTTCAGCTGTTGGATGTCCTTGTAGGCCTCCACGGCGTGGGCGGCGAGCTCCACCCCCTTGATGGGGGGCACAAAGGGATGAGAGCCTACGGCGCAGATAACGGCGTCAGGGGCCATGGATTGGATCATTTCCTTGGTGGCCTGGGTGTTCAGCAGGATTTTGACGCCGTTGTACTTGCAGCGGGCCACCAGGGAATCCCGGAAGCGCAGGAGGGATTCCTTGTCTGTGTCCACCTCGGTGAACCACAGCAGTCCCCCCAGCTTGCTCTCCTTTTCCACCAAGGTGACTTCGTGGCCCCGCTCTGCGGCGGTCATGGCCGCGTACATGCCGGAGACGCCGCCGCCGATGACCAGAACCTTGCGGCTGCCCTTGGGTTGGGGGGCGTTGCGCCAGCGCAGTTCCCGTTGGCTCCAGGGATTGACGGCGCAGTGCCACAGGGCGGGAATGGGACGCTGCCCAGGGTCGGAGGCCAGGGGATTGAAGCAGGAGCAGCGCAGACAGGGGGCGATCTGATCCTCCAGGCCCTTCAGGGTCTTGTTGACGAAATCGGGGTCGGCAAACTGCTGGCGGCCCATGGCCACGAAGTCGCATTTGCCGGAGGCGATGGCCTCCTCAATCTGCTCAGGGGCGTTAAAGCCCCCCACAGCCACCACAGGAACGTGGACGTGCGCCTTAATGGCTGCGGCCAAATCCAGGTTGCAGCCGTGCTTATCAAACATGGAGGAGAAGGCCTTGGTGTTGACGTGATCCTGATAGGAGCCGGAGGTAACGTGGATCAGATCCACATAATCCTGGATGATCTCGGCAAACTCAATGCCGTCCTCCAAGGTCATGCCCCCCTCCATGCGCTCAGAGCCGGACATGCGGTATTCGATCAGGAAGTCCTCCCCGCAAACCTCCCGAATCTTTTTGCACACCATGATGGGGAACTTGGCCCGATTGGCCATGCTGCCACCATACTCATCGGTGCGGTGGTTGAACTTTGGGGAGATAAATTGGTTCAGCAGCCAGCCATGTGCCCCGTGGAGGTTTATCATCTGGAACCCCAGGGCCTTGCAGTTCCAGGCGGATTCCGCCCAGCGCTCCGCAGTTTCCTCCATCAATTCCACGGTCATCTCCTCCACCTGGACGCCGTCCTCCCGGACATAGGAGGAGGGGCCAATGGGATTCCGGCCGGAGGAAATGGTGTCAGGGTGATTCATGGCGCCAACGTGGTTCAGTTGGATGGAGGCAACAGCGCCGTGGCCCTTGATGGCCTCTGTGAGGGTCATGATGCTTTCCATGTGGAAGGTGGACATGGGGTTGCTCCACACGTCCAGGCCATGCTCATGCCGCCAAGCCCGGTCGTGGTCGATGAAGGACTCGGTGACAGTCACCTCCGCAAAGCCGCCCCGGGCCTTGATCTCGTAAACGTCAATGCCCTCGGGGGTGGGATAGCCGTGATCCACAATGCGGTTGGTGGTGATGGGGGACGCGAAGACCCGGTTTTTAAAGGTGATGCCCTTGATGGTCATGGGGGCGAACATATGGGGATATTTTGTACAAGACATGGCAATGAACCTCCAAACTACACTGGTTTTGTGGCATTTTTCGACGGAATTATCCTACCACACCCTGGTGTTTTTGTAAAGGACGCACAATAAGGTGCCTAAAACACCTCAACGTTACTTAGGAACTTTCCAGTAACCCCGCATTGATTTCAAAACCAACCTCTGTTAAAATAATATTTACAAAAGATTGGAGAGGAGGTTTTTTCGTGGCGAAGGTCCTGCTTAATTTCCCGGATGGGGAGGATCCTTACCGGTTTGTCATGCGGATTTTCATGTCAAAGTGGAAGCCCTTTATTTTGACTGCAATCTACTTTGACAACGGCGCAACCCGGTTCAGCAAATTTGCCGCGACCTTTCCCATCTCCAACAAGGTGTTGACTGAAAACCTGCGGGAGCTGGAGGCCGACGGCCTGATTGTCCGTGAGATGTTTTCTGAAATTCCCCCAAGAGTGGAGTATCACCTGACCCCGGTGGGGGAATCCACCATCCCGCTGCTGTTTGAGATATACAAGTGGGGGTGGACAGAGATGAAGCGGCGGGGGATCCCCATTGACCACCGGGGACAAATGTACCACGGATATTTGGAGCCGGATCCGGAGATCATGAATATGCCCATAGAACAGTACCTCCAGCTGATTAAGGAACGGAACAAAAAGGAATAGCCCTCCCGGAAGCGGGGGAGGGCATCAAACAAGGCACAAATCACGGCTGGGTGGTTTGTGCCTTGCGTTGTTTTTCATCAGATCAGAGTTTCAGACTTTCCGGGCCTCACTGGCCGGAGGCCCCGTAGTTGCTGAGCACGCGGGCGGAGGGGTCGTTGACGTCGCAGCCCTCCCAGCTCTTGTTGGGCATCCAGAAGTCCACAACCATCTGGGCCTGGTGGGGATAATACTTCTCGAACAGCTCCCGGTACAGGAGGCTCTCCTTGGTGAAGGGGCGGGCGTGGGAATAGGCCATGCGCTTTTCTGCGAATCCCGCGTCGGTATAGCAGCTTTCCGCATACTCCTTTAGGTAGTCCACCATGGAGTGGCCCACAGCGTCGGAGAAAGCGGCCTTCTCCCGCCACAGGATCTCGCTGGGGAGCCAGTCCCCCTCAAAGGCCTTGCGCAGCAGATACTTGCCCTTGCCGTAGGTGTTCTGCTTCTTTGCGGGGTCAATGCTCATGACATAGCGGACGAAGTCCAGGTCACCGAAGGGAACCCGGGCCTCCAGGCTGTTGACGGAGATGCTGCGGTCAGCCCGGAGCACATCATACATGTGCAGCTCCCGGATTCGCTTTTGGGATTCCCATTGGAAGGACTCCGGGTCAGGGGCAAAGTCGGTGTACTTATAGCCAAATAGCTCGTCGGAAATTTCGCCGGTCAGCAGAACCCGGATATCCGTCTGTTCGTGAATGGCCTTGCAGACCAGATACATACCAATGGAGGCGCGTATGGTGGTAATGTCAAAGGTACCCAGCATGGCAATGACCTCCTCCAGGCTTTGGAGGACGAGCTCCTTGTTGATGATGACCTCCGTGTGGTCGGAGTGCAGGTAATCCGCCGTCTGCCTGGCGTATTTCAGGTCGATGGCGTCCTCGCTCATGCCAATGGCAAAGGTGCGGATAGGGGTGTCCAGCTCCTTCGCGGCAATGGCGCAGACCAGGGAGGAATCCAGCCCCCCGGACAGCAGGAAACCCACCGGGGTGTCGGAATCCAGGCGCTTTTCCACGCCGGCCACGAGCTTTTCCCGAATCTTGGTGGTGATGGTGTCCAGATCGTCGTCGTTGTATGCGGAAACGGCGGCGATGTCCTCATACTGGACAAATAGGCCGTCACAGTAGAAGGAGCCGATGGGGAAGGGCTTTACTTCCGCGCAGAGGCCCACCAGGTTTTTGGCCTCGCTGGCGAAGGCGATCTTGCCGGAGTCCGAGTAGCCGTAGAACAGCGGGCGGATGCCGATGGGGTCCCGGGCGGCGATCAGGCGCTTTTTCTTGGAATCGTACAGCACCATGGCGAATTCCGCATCCAAATGACGGAACATATCCAGGCCGTATTCATAGTACAGGGGGAGGAGCAGCTCGCAGTCCGAGTCGGACTTAAACGTATAGCCTTTGGCCTCCAGTTCTGGCTTCTGCTTGCGGAAGCCGTATAGCTCGCCGTTGCAGACCACGGCATCGCTGCCCTGGGTAAAGGGCTGCATACCCTCGAGGGTCAGGCCCATAATGGCCAGACGGCCGAAGCCCAGATAGCCGAACTCCGTCTCCAGCACTCGGTGCTCATCGGGGCCCCGGGAATGGGTGCGAAGGAGATAGCCTTCAAATTCAGCGGGGGTGATGTCCTTGCCTGCATAACCCATAACACAACACATAATCAAAACCGTCCTTTTTTGAGATTTCTGGATATCCAGAAGAAAGGACGGTTTCCTATGTATAAGGTATAAAAATAGACAGCCCCATCCTTCTGCTTAGGACGAATGCTGTCAGCTCCGCGGTACCACCTAAATTACTTATCCTCCTTGATAAGTCCACTCACGCTCTACTAAGCGCATACCCTGATAACGCTGGGATGCGTCGCACCTACTGACCACCCGGGAGGCGGCGTTCAGATTGAAGCTCGCGGGTGTTCGTTCGTGCGGTCATTGTACAGGGCTCCCACCGTCCCCTGCTCGCTAAAACTCCGGTCCGCATTACTTTTCCCGGTCAAGGCTTTTGACAGGATGTATTATAGCTCATGAAGGGGGAAATGTCAACCCCCTGTTTTTTGGGAAAATGCAGGGGGCTTGTCTATGCGTTGCAAAGACAGGCTGCGGAAGGGGAGCTCCACAGCCTGTCTTTGCATATTTTAAGATCTCATTTGCCGAATTATATTGAAAGCCACCTGGTGCTCAGTGATCAGGGGCCGCTTATGGGCGAAGAACACCGTACCGGTAACGGTGGCCAGAACCTGCCCCTGAATGGAGGCATCGTAGGGGGAGAGGATCTCCGCCAGCACATCGCTGGCGCGGACCATATCCCCGGGCTGTTTGCAGCGGCGGAAGATGCCCCCGGTGGGGGACAAGACGGCAACCATGTCCTTGTCCTCCACATTGGAGGACACATATCCCCCGTGGACGGGGTATTTCAGCCAACCCTGACGGTTCATAAAGCGCAGGATGGCCAGGACGGCCATTTGGGCGCTATCCTCGTCGATGATGCCGGTCTCCTTGGTGTACAGGGAGAAGGCATTGGTGCCCCAGAGCTGCCAATTGTAGTTCAGGGTGGTGGAGTCGAAGGGTTCGGGGGTGTGATCCACCACGTAGGGCATTCCGAACTGAGCCGCCAGATCCAGCCGTTGGTAACCGGTGTGCATCACGCGGATATGGGGCAGGAAATCGCCGGTCATGTGGAAGGAGGCCAGCTGGACGCCGCTCTCAAAGTCCTTGACCAGATTGAACAGGCTTGCGGCGATCCGCTGGGTGGTCTCGCCCTGGTCGTAGCCGGGGAACATGCGGTTGATGTCCGAGTTATCCAGGGGCCAGAATCGGCGTTCCACATTTATGGAGGCCTGGTTGACGGTGGGAATCACCAGAATTTCAAAGCCTGGGCGGAGCGCTCCTTGGGCTTCCAGCCCCTTCAGGGTCTTGACCAGCTTGGCGCAGGTGTAGGTCTGCTGAATTTCATTGCCTCGGGTGGAGCCCAGCACACACAGGGCCTTTTTCCCTGCCCCGAAGCGGAAGCCCGTGATTTCCAAATCAGGGCGGTAGAGGGTGTCTACCGTGAATAAAACGTCTTCTTTCATCCGTCTAAACCTCCTAAAATGCGGGCGATCAGGGAACCGGGAGCCACCACCGGGTACTCCCGCAGGGTGAACAGCAGTCCGTCCACCGGGCTGTTCAGGACCTTCTTGACGTCGCCGTTGGCAGGATCAGCGATGACGCCCAGTTCCTGGCCCTCGGTGACCTTGGCATCATGGAGCACATGGGGGAGGAAGATGCCGGAGACATTGGCGTTGATAAAGGAGACATGCCCGTCGCTGCTGATGATGGGTTCCCGGATGGAGCCGGCAGGTGCATCCCAGATTTCCATCTTTTGCAGCAGGTTGAGGATGCCAGTGATGAGCTGGCGGCCATAGGTCTCGGTGATGCGCATGCCTACGCCCATCTCCACCACAATGGTGGGAGTGCCGATGGAGTTCAGAGAGCAGGCCAAGGTGGATTCCAGCACGGTGGAGGCGGCGTGAATCCAGATGAAGTCCAAATTTAATTCCCTTGCCATGGGCAGCAGCTGCTTGGCGGTATTCACATTCACCCGGGCCTGGGGCAACTCTCTCAGATAGATGTTGGAGGCGTGGATGTCAATGCAGAGGTCCGCGCCGGAGATATCCTGGATAATCTTGTGGGCCAGATACCGGGTGGTGGTGCCATCGGGGTCGCCGGGGAAGATCCGGTTCATGTCCAAGTCAAAGCCGGGGACGCCCCGGTTGATGGTGTTGACGCCCAGGGGATTCAGGGCGGGGTAAATGTCCACGGTGCCGTGGAGGTGCTCGATCCCCTCCTGCAAAATGCGGCTCAGCTTCCAGCAGACATATTGGCCCTCCAGCTCATCGCCGTGGGTGCCGGTGACAATGCAGATCCGCTTGCCCTTGTCGTTGTCCTTTTGCGGTTGAATGCGGTTTTTGATAATGCGCTCCGTTTCGCCTACTGGCAAAATCACAGAGGCAACTGTTATTTCCATAGATGATTCCTCCATATAAAAATCGGGCTGGCAGATGACAACCTTCGCCAGTCCGATCCATTTACTCGCCTTTTACCTGCATAAATACTGTTTGGGATTGCCCGGCATTTCCCCGAAAAACGCCCCGCTCCACCGGGCAGTCGCAGTAATCCCGCCCGTAGGAGATCACCAGATATTCCTCGTCCACAGGGCAATCCCGGGTGGGATCCAGCCCCCGCCAGCAGCCGTCCTGGAAGACCTCCACCCAGGCATGGGTGGCGCCTTCGCCGATGAAGAGGCCGCAGACATAGCGGGCGGGAATTCCCGCCATCCGGCACAGGGAGATCAGGATATGGGCTTCGTCCTGACAGACCCCCTTGCCCAGGACCAGCGCTTCCTCCGCCGTGGTGTTTACGCCGGTGGCACCGGCGGTATAGGTGATGGACTGATAAACCAGATGCATCAGCCTTTCCGGGGACAGGCCCCTCCCCCGGTCCTGATAGAGCGCCGTCAGCGCCGGACCGGGCTTTGTCAGCGGGGAGGTGGAGTAGAATACCGGACTGCATGGGGTGAAATCCGGGATGGACTGATCCACAATGGAGACGCCCTCCGCCGTATAGCCAAAGCACAGATGCTCCTCCCGATAGCTGCCCACCTGAAGCTGGTTGCCGAAGCCATCCTGCTGCATGGTCCAGGCCATATCAGGCTCCAGGCTCAGCCGCTGGGTTACGATGTGCTGCGTGGGGGTTTCCCGGGGCAGACAGCGCAGGGTGAAATAGTGATCCTTGACCGGCACATCAAATGCGATGTGAGTGCGGTAGGTATAGTCCAGACGTCTCACAAATTGGTCCTCCTTTGGGCCCTTTAACAATTGTAGCTTAATTGTAGCTTAAAAGTGGCAAAGTTATATCTGGAAGACGTTGTCCACCCAGTCCAGGAATTCCTTGGTACTGGGCAGCTCATGCTCCGGCATCAGCAGCACATCTGCCAGTTTTTTCATTCGCTCAAGATCACAGGGAACCTTGGTCTTGTACATCCGGTTGACCAGCTTGCTGACCTCTTTGCGCACCATAGGTTGATTATAATCCAAACGGAGATAAAGGTCAATCCGTTCTACGTTGGTGCCCAGGCTGATGACCCGGCGGGTGTCGTCGTCCTCAATGTAGTCCTCCCAGCTGCCCCGGAAGGCCAGAATGTGGTCAATGGCCTGCTGCATGTACAGGGCGGGGGCATCGCTGATGGCGGACTGATCCAGGTCATCCAGGGCCAGGAAGATATAGGAGAGAGCTTCGGTGCTCAGGGTTTCCCGCAGCACAATGGCGTTGTCATAGGCGCGGTACATGGCCGAGCGGATGGAGTCCGGGTTGGACTTGTCGAAGAGCAGACGGGTGCAGAAATCCTCTGCGTCGGTGTAAATGTCCGGAATAATCAGGTGGCGGCAGATGGACTTGTAGTCCACAGGCTTACCGTCGATCATCTGGTCTCCCACTTCAAGCATAAAGCGCAGGGTGGTGTAGACCCGTTCGGTATAGCGGCCCAGCCAAAACAGGTGATTGATCTTGATTATCGTGAGAGTACCCATGTATCTTTAAAGCCTCCTCCCTGAGAAGAATTGACAACAAACGAATCAGAGGTGCTGGAGAAACGGGTCAGGCCGGAGGGCCAGACCTTGACGGTTTTCCCGGAGAGGACAAAGGCCCGCAGATCCGCCTTGCGGGGGGACTCCTTGCCGTTGTCCATAACCGGCAGATCCTGGAAGTCGATGACCTCCTGGGCGATGAAGCGGCGGGGTTCACTGCGGATGGTGTCTGCAAAGGCTTCCAGCTGCACCTTCGTCAGATCCCGGCCAAAGACCACGCCGTAGCCGCCGGCTTCTGCCACGTCCTTGATGACCAGATTGCTCAGGTTTTCAAGGACATAATTTCGGTCCTCCTCGTAGAAGGGGAGGTAAGTAGGGGCGTTGTTGAGGATGGCATCCTCACCCAGATAGTATTTGATCATCTTGGGGACGAAGTAGTAAATGCCCTTGTCATCGGCCACGCCATTGCCAGGGGCGTTGAGGATGGCCACATTTCCGGCCCGGTAAGCACTCATCAGGTTGGGAACGCCAATCAGGGACTCAGGCAGGAAGGTGACAGGGTCCAGATATTCGTCACTGAGGCGGCGGTAAAGGGTGCCCACCCGCTGCTTTCCCGCGTTGCCATCGTAGTAGAGCACGTTGTCCTCCACATGCAGGTCACCGGGTTCCGCCAAGGCGACGCCGCTCTTTTCGGCCAGATAGGAATGCTCAAAATAGGCGGCGTTGTAGCGACCGGGGGTTAAGATCACGTTGATACCGCCGCAGTTCACATAGTTCATCAGGTCCCACAGCATTTTGCCGTAATTGCGGTTGTCCACAACGTGGTGCCGGCGGAAGGTGTCTGGGGACGCCCGGCGGCAGAGGTTGCGGGCGATCAGGGGATAGGAGGCGCCTGAGGGGATCCTCAGGTTGTCCTCCAGGATGAACCAGTTTCCGTCCTTGGCCTGCACCAGGTCAATGCCGGAGATGTGGCTATAAATACCTTTGGGAGGGGTAATCCCTTCGCAGGGGGTCAGATAGCCGGTGCCCGCAAAGGCGAAGTCCGGCGGGACAACACCGTCGGAGATGATCTTTTTCTCCCCGTAAATATCCTTTAAAAACGAATTCAGAGCGGTGACACGCTGCACCAGGCCCCGATCCAGAACTTCAAACTCCTCCTTGGTAATCACCCGAGGCAGGGGATCAAAGGGAAACAGCCGTTCATTGAACGTACCGTTTTTATAGATGCCAAACTTCACACCATACCGCGCCAGCTGCTGGTTGATCCGTCCCGCATCTTGAACCAGTTTGTCCATATCGTTTCCTCCTAAAAAAGACAAAGCGATGGTGTTGCAAAACATTTGCGGCCCCATCGCCCCTTTTCTGAATTTTACATAAAATAGCCGGAATTGTCAACGGGTTTCCAAAAGAATGCGATTTTTTGCAGCCGGGATTGGGCAAAATCATGCAAATATCAGTTTTTGCAGGGGTTCAGGGTTGACTTTTTGAACTGCCTGCGCTAAAATACAGTCACTATAAAGGCATTGACCGGGAAAAGTACCATGGAACAAAGTCAAAGCGAGCGGGGGACGGTGGAAGCCCTGTGCGGAGGCCATGGGAACGAACACCCGCGAGCCGCAATCTGAACCCCGCTGCCATTGGGCGGGCAGTAGGTGCGCCGTATCTCTGCGTTAAAGGGTCAGCACTTGCAGAGAGTGTGAGGGACTTACCAGTGAAGGTAAGTAATTTAGGTGGTACCGCGGATCTGACAGCATTCGTCCTAAAGGGGGATGAAGGCTGTCTTTTTCTATGCATATAGCAGAGCGGAGTGCTGCTATGCGCAGGAAGCTTGATACCCTATTTGCTGCCCATGGCCCCTGAGCAGTTCCATTCTAATATGATTGAGAGGGATTTATTTTGAAACGCACAACGATTTCTCAGATTTACGCGGACGAGGAGATCTATGGCGGCCGGACGGTCACCATCTGCGGCTGGGCCAGAACCATCCGTGACATGAAGAAGTTCGGCTTCATCGAGCTGAACGACGGCTCCTGCTTCAAAAACCTACAGGTGGTCATCGAAATTGATAAGCTGGAAAACTACAAGGAGATTGTCAAGCAGAACGTAGGCTGCGCCCTGGTGGTGGAGGGGGTTGTGGCCCTGACCCCAGGGGCGAAGCAGCCCCTGGAGCTAAAGGCCTCCGCCGTGGCCGTGGAGGGCCCCTCCACGCCGGATTACCCCCTGCAGAAGAAGCGGCACTCTGTGGAATTCCTGCGCACCATCCAGCATCTGCGCCCCAGAACCAACCTGTTCTCCGCCACCTTCCGGGTCCGCTCTGTGGCAGCCTATGCCATCCACAAGTTCTTCCAGGAGCGGGGCTTCGTCTATGTCCACACCCCCATCATTACCGCCTCTGACTGCGAGGGCGCCGGGGAGATGTTCCGGGTCACCACCCTGGACCCTGACAACCTGCCCCGCCTGGAGGATGGCTCTGTGGACTACTTCCAGGACTTCTTTGGAAAGCCCACCAGCCTGACTGTTTCTGGCCAGCTGAACGCCGAGAACTTCGCCATGGCTTTCGGCAATGTTTACACCTTCGGCCCCACCTTCCGCGCCGAGAAATCCAACACCCAGCGCCATGCCGCTGAGTTCTGGATGATCGAGCCGGAGATGGCCTTTGCCGATCTGAACGACTATATGGACACCGCAGAGGCCATGGTCAAGTTTATCATCAACTACACCATGGAGCAGTGCCCGGATGAGATGAACTTTTTCAACTCCTTTGTGGATAAGGGCCTGAAGGAGCGCCTGAGCCATGTGGCCGCCTCTGAATTTGGCCGCATCACCTATACCGATGCAGTCAAGCTGCTCCAAGAATCCGGCCATCAGTTCGACTTCCCGGTGGAGTGGGGCTGTGACCTGCAAACGGAGCACGAGCGCTATCTCACCGAGGAGATTTTCCACCGTCCCGTGTTTGTCACCGACTATCCCAAGGAGATCAAGGCCTTCTATATGCGCCTGAACGACGACGGAAAGACTGCGGCCGCCGCAGACTGCCTGGTGCCTGGCATCGGGGAGATCATCGGAGGCTCTCAGCGCGAGGAGCGCCTGGAGCTGCTGGAGTCCCGCATTGAAGAGCTGGGCATGAAGGTGGAGGACTACAAGTATTACTGCGACCTGCGCCGTTACGGCGGCTGCAAGCACGCGGGCTATGGACTGGGCTTTGAGCGCATGGTCATGTATCTCACCGGTGTCTCCAATATCCGGGATGTGCTGCCCCATCCCAGAACTGTGGGTAACGCGGAGTTTTAACGGAACAGCTAGATGGAGATAAATATAATAGCCGCCCATCGGAAAAATCCGATGGGCGGCAGTTGTTTTTATACGGTCATGCCCCAAAACCAGGTCTTGCGGGCTATTTTTCGGTTGCCGGGGATTCCTCAGGCTCCTCCACCACCGCAATGTGCAGCTCGTCCAGCTGGGACTGTTCCACGGTGGAGGGTGCGCCCATCATCAGGTCCTGGGCGTTCTTGTTCATGGGGAATGTGATGACCTCCCGGATGGACTCCTCGCCAGAAAGCAGCATGATCATGCGGTCCACGCCAGGGGCGATGCCCGCGTGGGGAGGTGCGCCGTAGCAGAAGGCATTGTACATGGCGGGGAACTTGGCCTTCACATCATCCTCCCCCAGGCGGACCATCTCAAAGGCCTTGATCATAATCTCTGGATCGTGGTTCCGGACGGCGCCGGAGGACAGCTCCACACCGTTGCACACCAGGTCATACTGGTCCGCCGTGATGGACAGGGGATCAATCTCCCCCCGCTCTGCCTTCAGCAGGGTTTCCATGCCGCCGGAGGGCATGGAGAAGGGGTTGTGGCAGAATTCCAGCTGGCCAGACTCCTCACCGATCTCGTACATGGGGAAATCCACAATCCAGCAGAATTCATAGCGCTCCTTGTCCATGTGCCCCTCGCAGGCGGCGCCCAGCATTTTAAGCATGACGCCGGCGGTCTTCTGGGCCGCCTCCGGCTTGCCGGAGGACAGGAACACCAGGGTGTTTGGCTCCAGGTTCAAGGCCTTGGTGACTGCCTCAACCATTGCGGGGTCCGCATTGATAAACTTGGCAATGCCGCCGGCAATGGCGCCCTTCTCGTCCGTCTTGAACCAGTAGGGCTTTGACCCGGCTTGGACTTCCACCTGGGTGCAGAGCTTGTCAATGGCTTTCCGGGCCAGCTTGCAGTTGGAGACCGGGACCGCCTTCACCACATTCCCCTGGAAGGGGCCAAACCCGATGCCGGACAGCAGCTGGGTGACATCCTTCACCCTTAGGTCAATGCGCAGGTCCGGCTTGTCAGAGCCGTAGTCCTCCATGGCCTGGAGATAGGGAATGCGCTTGAAGGGTGCGGTGGAGGCCATGTTGTAGATGCCGTACTTGGCGAAGATGGGAGGAAGCACGTCCTCCAGGACGGCAAAGACGTCCTCCCGGGAGGCGAACGCCATCTCCATATCCAGCTGGTAAAATTCGCCGGGGGAGCGGTCGCCCCGGGCGTCCTCGTCCCGGAAGCAGGGGGCGATTTGGAAATAGCGGTCAAAGCCGGCGGCCATCAGCAGCTGTTTAAACTGCTGGGGGGCCTGGGGCAGGGCATAGAACTTGCCGGGGTGCTTTCTGGAGGGAACCAGATAGTCCCGGGCGCCCTCAGGGGAGGAGGCGGTGAGGATGGGGGTGGTGATCTCCAGGAAGCCGTGCTCAGTCATGGCCTGGCGCAGGGCAGAGACCACATTACAGCGCAGGATAATGTTGTTCTTGACCGCGGGGTTGCGCAGGTCCAGATAGCGGTGCTTCAGGCGCTGGGTTTCATCGGCCTCCCGGGAGCGGTTGATCTCGAAGGGGAGCTCGTTGTACCGGCAGCGGCCCAGCACCTTGATCTGGGAGGGGACCACCTCGATCTCGCCGGTGGCCTGCTTGGGGTTCTTGCTCTCCCGCTCCCGGACGACCCCGGTGACGGAGATGGTGGACTCCTTGTTCAGGGGTTTTACCACGGACATCATTTCTTCATTTTCAATGACCACCTGGGTGGTGCCGTAAAAATCACGGAGCACCAGGAAGGCAAAGTTGCTGCCCACCTCCCGGAGGTTTTCCATCCATCCGGCAAGGGTGACAGTTTCACCTGCGTTGGCAAGGCGGAGTTCGCCGCAGGTATGGGTTCTGGATTGGAACATCATCGTTACCTCAATTCTACTTTTATTTTAGGGAAGCCAAGGGAAAGGCGTTTACTGGTCCTGAATGACCTTGATTTGCCTGCTGGCCTGGATGGCGCCGGCAATCAGCTGGACGGCCTCCTCCGGGGGCAGGGATTGCTGCTCGCCAGTGGCCATGTTCTTGACGGTATAGACGCCGGAATTGATCTCATCCTCGCCCAGCATCACCACGAAGGGGATGCCCAGCTTGTTGGCGTAGTTCAGCTTGGCCTTGAACTTCTTTGGCTCAGCGTGCAGCTGGGCGCGGACGCCCTTGGCCCGGAGGGCGGTGGCAAAGCCGATGGCCACGGTCAGGTCGTCGGTCATGGAGAGAATCAGCGCGTCAGCGGGGGCGGTGGGCAGCGCGTCGTTCAAGTAATTCTGCTCACCCAGGACGTAGAACAGGCGGGTCAGGCCAATGGAGATGCCCACGCCGGGCAGTTTTTTGTTGGTGTAATACTCGGCCAGGTTGTCGTAACGGCCGCCGGAGCAGATGGAGCCGATTTCGGGATGATCGGTCATGGTGGTCTCGTAGACGGTGCCGGTGTAATAATCCAGGCCCCGAGCGATGGTCAGATCCACGGCGAAGTTCTCCTCCGGCACGCCGAAGGCGGCCAGGTACTTTACCACGGTGGCCAGCTCATCCAGGCCGGTATCGAACATCTCGTTCTTGCCACGATAGCCCTCCAAGGCGGCCAGCACATGGGCATTGCTGCCCTTTATGGCGATGAACTTCAGAATTTCGTCCGCGGCCTCCTCAGGGACGGCCACATCCTCTGTCAGGCAGGCTTTGACCTTTTCCTCACCGATCTTATCCAGCTTGTCCACGGTGCGCATGATCTCGGCGGCGCTTTGGCTCAGGCCCAGCATGGCGTAGAAGCCGTTTAGGATTTTGCGGTTATTCACGCGGATTTGGAACTTTTTCAGGCCCATGTTCGTGAAGGTCTTGTAGATGATGGAGGGAATTTCGGCCTCATTCAGGATATCCAGCTGGCCATCGCCGATGATGTCAATGTCTGCCTGATAGAATTCCCGGAACCGGCCTCTCTGGGGCCGTTCGCCCCGGTATACCTTGCCGATCTGGTAGCGGCGGAAGGGGAAGGTCAGCTCCCCATAGTGCATGGCCACGTATTTGGCCAGGGGCACCGTCAGGTCAAAGCGCAGGGCCAGATCGGAGTCGCCCTTGGTGAAGCGATAGATCTGCTTTTCCGTCTCTCCTCCGCCCTTGGCCAAGAGGATCTGCGCATCCTCGATGATGGGGGTGTCCAGTGGGGTGAAGCCGTAGAGGGAGTAGGTCTTGCGGAGAATCTCCATCATCAGCTCCATCTGCACCTGGGGCGCCGGAAGGTTCTCCATAAAACCGGATAGCGTGCGGGGTTTGATCATAAGCATTCAGTCCTTTCAAAAGAAGAAAATGGTTGCTGGCTTGGGATAATAAAAACCCGCCGTCCTCCCAAAACAGCTTTGGGACGAAAGGCAGGTTTGCTTTCGTGGTGCCACCCAAATTCAATTTCCGCAGGGCGGAAATCCTTTTGGCCTTCTGTTGCGGGAAGGGAACCGCGGCCGTCTCTGGCCCCGCTCCGCCGCCGTCTTTCTCCCGCTCCTTCCCGCCGCAGGCTTTCAGCCACGGGCCCGCTTCTCTGTCCGGGGGTGTGTAGGATACTCATGCGGTTTCTGCACGGTAAAAGCATTGTAATACATTTTCTCATCCTTGTCAAAAGGTTTATTGGGAAAATATGTGAAAAACCGGCGCAATCCTCCGGAAATCTGGGCTTCCCTTGACACAAAAACCCCTGTTTGCTAATATGGCGGGTATAAAAAAGAAACTGAGGTAACCGCTATGATCGAAGAAATCCGCCCGAATCTGTATCGGATCCCCATCCCGCTGCCGAACAACCCCCTAAAGGAGCTGAACAGCTACCTGCTCCGGGGCAGCGGCCACAGCCTGCTGGTTGACACGGGCTTTCGCCTGGAGGCCTGCCGCCAGACGCTGCTTGGCGCGCTGGAAGCGCTTCAGGTCCCCCGGGAGGAGTTGGATGTTGTGCTGACCCACCTTCATGCGGATCATTCCGGCCTGGCTCCGGAGGTAGTCACCGGTGGGGGAGTGATCTACCTCAGCGAACCGGATCTTCAAGAGCTGCAAGGCATGGGCACAGCCGAGGATTACTTCGCCATAACCAGCCGTATCTATGGGGCCGAGGGCTTTTCCCAGGAGGAGTTGGACCACCGGGCACAGAGCGATCCTGCCCAAGCCCTGTCTCCTGCCCCCACGGACCGTTACCGCCCCCTGACCCAGGAGATGCTGTTGGAGGCGGGGGAATTTCGCCTCCAGCCGCTACTGATGCCCGGCCATACGCCGGGGCAGATGTGCTTCTGGCTGGAGGAGCAGGGGATCCTGCTGACCGGAGACCATGTGCTCTTTGACATCACCCCCAACATCACTTCCTGGCCCACTATGGAGGACGCGTTGGGGGCCTACTTGGACAGCTTGAGCCAGATTCGCCGGTATGAAGGGGCCCTGGCCTTGCCGGGGCACCGGGGCAGGGGAGAATTGGGCCGGCGGGTAGATCAGCTGTTCCTCCACCATGAACGCCGCCTGGAGGAGGTGTACCGGCTGGTGAAGGAGCAGCCCGGGCTGAATGCCTATCAGTTGGCCGGGCAGATGACCTGGCGGATCCGCGCCCGGAGCTGGGCGGAGTTCCCGCCCTCCCAGAGATGGTTTGCCGTTGGGGAGTGCCTGGCCCATTTGGAATATCTCATGGCACGGAACCTGGTGAAGCGGGAGGAGGGCGGAGCTGGGAACCGGCATTATATCGCGGTGTAAAAGAGCGCAGAACGGGTTACGTTCTGCGCACCTCTGTTTATAAGTATTCAGACACAGCACATGCTTTGTCAACCACTTTCCTGACCGATAACGGAGTACATAGAAGCAGAGCCGCACGGCTCAGTCGGTGAACCAGGCGATCCAGACCCCCACCAGGCCCACACCCAGAACCCGGCACAGGAGCAGAGACAGGCCCACCCGGAAGGCCCACATAGAAATGCCGGAGACAGCGGCGGTAAAGGCCACATCCCCTGAGGCCCGCAAGCAGTTGGGCAGAGAGAAGGCCAACACCCACATACAGACCTTGGCAATGGTGATGTAGAGCATCAGCCGGACGGTGAGATCTGTGGCCTCGGCGCTCAGGCCGGAGAGCACACAGGCAGGCCGCGCCGCCAGCATAACCAGCACACCCATGGTCACCAGCATGGCCTCTGACACCAGACACATTTTTCGTGTTGGCCTTGGCCTCGTCTGTTCGGCCTGAACCCAGGCACTGGCCCACCACCGTCAGAATTGCCAAGCCCACGGCCTGGCTTGGCATCGACTGGAAATTATCCGTCATGTAGGCCATGGCCTGGGCCGCGATGGCGGTGGTGCCCAGGGTGGAGAAGAGGTAAAGCATCAGGGTGTTCACCGAGTCCACGCAGGACACGGCGGAGATGGCCGTATCCCCCACCCGGGTTACCATCATGGTGTCCGCCATTCCCATGAAGCTGGACAGGAATTGCTCCAGCATCAGGGGAATCAACAGATTGCGTAAATCACGATTGGAAAACAAGAGAACCGCTTCTTTCTAGTAGAGATAACCCCAAGCACGCCTGCTTCATCAGATGGTTAGGCCGAGTTCCGTGGCCATGCCGATGGCGGAGATGGCCCTGCCCAGCTGCTTAGCGTTGCCAATGGCCGTCACCGGAATCCCCAGGGCGCGGACGGCCTGCTCCAGCGCATCGTCGGGGTGGACGCCGGAGGCCACCACCACGGTGTCGCAGGGGACTTCCACCACCGTAACGCCGCCCTCTTTGCCGGTGCGTTCCACCGTAACGCCCCCCTTGTGAATAGAGGTTACCTTGCTGTTCTTCCACTGCTCCGCCCCCAGACGGCTCAAGTCCATCAGGGTGGGCCAGCTGGTGCCGGGCTCAAAGCCGGTGCCGATTTTGGGGTCCTGCTCAATCAGGGTCACCTTCCGGTCGGTCTGGTTCAGCATGGTGTTCAGGGTTTCCATACTCTCGCCCTTGTAGGCGGCCAGATAGAACAGCTGGTCCGGGGAGATGCTCCCCCGGCGGACCAGGTAGTGGGCCACGCCGCAGCCCACAAAGGAGCCGCCAATGACCACCACATTCTGGCCGGGTATCACATCGCCGTTTAGGACCTGGGTTCCCGTGCAAATGGTCATATCCCCGCCGCTGGCAACCGGTAGCTCCGTGTGATTGGGGTTGCCGCCCATGGCGATGACAACCTCCTCAAAGTCTGCGGCTTGGATCTTCTCCGGGGTGGCTTCCTTGCCCAGGCACACCTCCACCGGGAGCGCTTCCAGCATGGCCTGATAATAGGAGAGCAGGGATTCAAACTCATACTTAGCCGGACACTTGGCGGCAAGGCGCAGCTGCCCGCCCAACTGGTAGGACTTCTCCCACAGGGTAATTTTATGCCCCCGCTGGGCCGCCCGAATGGCAAACTCGCAGCCGGCGGGGCCGCCGCCCACCACCAGAATATTTTTGGGCTGCTTTGCCGGCAGCTGGGGCAGCTCATGCTCCCGGCCGCAAAGGCCGTTGACCAGGCACTTCACCGGCTGGTCAAAGAAGGTGTTTGCCAGGCAGCCCTGATTGCAGGCCACACAGCGGCGAATCAGCTCCGCCTTGCCCTCCTTGGCCTTGTTGGGGAAATCAGGGTCCGCCAGCAGGGGACGGCCCATACCGATGATATCCGCCCGGCCTAGGGCCAGAATTTCCTCAGCCACAGCGGGATCATTGATCCGGTTGCACATGATCACAGGGACCGTGACCTGCTTCTTGATCTCCCGGGCCAGATAGCTCAGCCCCCCTCTGGGCACCTCACCAGGGAGCTGGGGGACCTTGGTTTCGTGCCACCCGCCGGTGACATTGAACAGGGCAATCCCCGTCTCCTGGGCCAGCTTGGCGAAGGCACCCGCCTCCACCGTCCCGTTGGAGCCGGGGATAAAGTCCTTGGCGCCCAGGCGGAAAATCAGGGGATACTCCGGCCCCACCGCCTGCCGGACGGCCCGGATGACCTCCAGGGGGAAGCGGCAGCGGTTCTCCCAGCTTCCCCCATACTCATCGGTGCGGAGATTGGTGACGGGGGATAGGAACTGGGAAATCAGGTAACCGGCGGAACCCAGGATTTCCACTGCGTCGAAGCCGGCCTTCTTGGCCCGGACCGCGCCGGCTGCCCAGTTGGCGATGACCTCCTTTATCTGGGCCACGGTCATCTCAGGGGCCGTCTCCCGGGTGTAGGAGGAGTACACAGCGGAGGGAGCCAGTGCATCCCCGCCGCAGGGCACATCCCGCTTGGGCATGTAGCGGCCCGCGTGATACAGCTGAACGGCCACCTTGCAGTCCCGCTGGTGCATGCCGTCGGTGAACTCCCTCCAGCCGGGGATGGTGTCGTCGGTGCGCAGGGACATGGAGTTCTCCTTGGCGCCGTAGTCATCAAAGCGGCAGGAGCCAACGATGATCATGGCTGCGCCGCCCTGAGCACGCTTGTAATAATATTCCTTGAACCGCCGGGTGCAATATCCATGATCCGTATATAAATGGTGCATGGCGGGCATGACCAGGCGGTTTTTCAGTACAAATCCAGGTTTGACTTCTATGGGCGTAAACAGGCGTGGGTATTTCATCTGGACTCCTCCGTTCTTTTGCGTGAATTTATGTCCATTATAAAAGGAATCCCCCCAAAACACAAGTTTGAAACGCCCAAGAATCCCCCTGGGTGCTCCGGTTTTTCGTAAAAAATTTTCCGGATTTATTGAGACATTGAAAACAACGGTGTATAATGGAAACGCAAGTAGAATATCTGCCTGCTATTGAATTTTATCTTTTACTGGAGGTAATTCCCATGAGCATGTTTGACAAGCTGATTGCTAATCTAAAAGCCACCCGCCGCACCATCGTCTTCACCGAAGGCACGGATGCTCGTATTCTGAATGCGACTGACCGCCTGATCAAGGACGACCTGATGGACGTCATTCTGTGCGGTGAGCCTGAGGCTGTTAAGGCTGCTGCTGCGGAGGGCGGTTATGACATCTCCAAGGCAACCATCATCGACCCCGACAACTACGAGGGCATTCAGGAGATGATCGACACCATGGTCACCCTGCGTAAGGGCAAGATGACCCCCGAGCAGTGCGCTGCCAACCTGAAGAAGTCCAACTACTTTGGCACCATGCTGGTGAAGATGGGCAAGGCCGACGCCCTGCTGGGCGGCGCTACTTACTCCACTGCGGACACCGTCCGTCCCGCCCTGCAGCTGATCAAGTGCAAGCCCGGCAACAAGAATGTGTCCTCCTCCTTCGTTCTCAACCGAATCAACGCTGACGGCACCGAGGAGCGCCTGGTCTTCGGCGACTGCGCCATCCAGATCAACCCCGATGAGGATGCGCTGGTTGAAACTGCTCTGGAGTGCGCAAAGACCGCTGAGTTTTTCGGCATCGATCCCAAGGTCGCTATGCTGTCCTACTCCACCAAGGGCTCCGGCGCCGGCGCTGACGTCGACAAGGTGCGCAATGCCACCGCCAAGGTCAAGGCAGCTGCTCCCGACCTGAAGGTTGACGGCGAGATGCAGTTCGACGCCGCTACATCCCCCACGGTTGGTCAGCTGAAGTTCCCCGGCTCCCCTGTGGCGGGCCAGGCGAACACCTTCATCTTCCCTGAGATCCAGTCCGGCAACATCGGCTACAAGATCGCCCAGCGTCTGGGCGGCTATGCGGCCTATGGTCCCATCCTGCAGGGCCTGAACGCCCCCATCAATGATCTGTCCCGGGGCTGTGTGGCTGACGAGGTCTATTGGATGGCTATCGTCACCGCTGGCATGGCATAATCTCCATATTTCTATCAAAATTTGGACCCGTTGCAAAATGAGTCCATGAAAAAGAACGACTGGACAGCCCCCAAAGGGTTGCCCAGTCTGTCTTTTTGCTATAGGCATAGTTTATGAAGAAAAAACCAAAGAGTTCTGACTCGTGGCCAGACAAATATTCGCACGGAGCGGTCTTTGCTGGCCGTGGTCTTTGACCTGAAAAAGCTGTGGATGAAGCGGAAACACGGAAGACTCCAGACCTGTGTGTCTGAAAAAATGACGGCATAATTTGGCGCCGGAATTGCCTCCGGGGCCTGCCCTGCTATGCTTATTTCCTGCTGAATTGGGTCATTTTTTCCACATGTGCCCGCCCTAACTGTGTTGATAGAGAATAGAAGACCCGCTGCAAAACAATTTCATTCTGCAAAGCCGTGGTGCCATAAGAAAACATGAAAAAACCCAGTAAATACAAGGCTTTGATAAGGATGGTAGCAAGAAACCAGTAAAATCAAGGCTTTGTGGACAGCAACAGGCAATGCGGCAATTAAAACTGAATAAGTTTACAGAGCAGGGATACCGTTTTCATCAATGGTATCCCTTTTCCGTTGCTCCACACTGACGCCACAGGTTTTTGTTACCTATGGCGTTGCCCCGGCTGATGGCCGGTCTGTATTCAGTTGTTCGGTCAGGGGCAG